>JAEYXO010000308.1 GCA_023431245.1 Pseudomonadota bacterium
GCGAAAAACGTGCCGAAGCCGCTGATCGTCAACATGGGGCTCGGCATGCGGCCGCGCAAGACCACGCCGCTGATGAGCCCGAAACAGCTGCAGGACATCGGCGTCGCCGCGGTCAGTTATCCGCGCCTGCTGACCACCGCCGCGCTGCGCGGCATGATGAACGCGCTGGAGGTGTTCAAGTCCGAGGTGGTCGGGAAAAACATTGTCGTTGACCGCACCGATCTCCAGGTGGGCTTTGAGGAGCTCAACGACCTGATGGGCATGAAGGTGCTGGACGAGATGGAAGCCAAGTACAAGGGCGGCTGATTAAATAATCCGTCACTCTGGCGAAAGCCGGAATGACGCGGGAGGTGAGGAGTAAGCATGGGCATGACCATCGCCGAGAAGATCCTGGCCGCCAAAAGCGGTCGTGGCAGGGTCGTGCCGGGCGATGTGGTCACGGTCGAGGTCGATACCGTGATCCTCTTCGACAACAACTTCATGCCGAACAACTGGCGTGACATCCTGAAGATCGCCGATCCGTCGAAAATCGTCGTCACTTTTGACCACCGCGTGCCGGCGCCGACCCAGCAGGCCGCCGCAGCCCAGGTCACCGGACGGGCCTTCGTCAGGAAATTCGGCATCAAGCGCTTCCATGATGTCGGCCACAACCAGGGCATCAGCCACCAGCTGGTCGCCGACTACGGTTATGCCGTGCCGGGCTCGGTGCTGCTGTGCAGTGATTCGCATACCTGCAGCGCCGGGGTGTTCAACTGCCTGGCGCGCGGTGTCGGCGGGCCGGACATCAGCTACGCGGCGATCAAGGGCCAGACCTGGTTCCGCTGCGGCGAAACCGTGCGTTACGAACTCACCGGCCGGCTGTCACCGGCGGTGACCGCAAAGGACGCCTTTCTGCAGATCGCCGGCGTGCATGGCGCGCATGCGACGATGAACGTCGAATACGGTGGCCCCGGGGTTGCCGGCCTGTCGATCAACGCGCGCAAGACCATCACCGCGATGTCGGCGGAACTGTCAGCCGAGTTTGCAACCTTCGAGGCGGACGCCGCGCTGCTGGAGTGGATCAGCGCGCGCAACCCGGCCCCCTTGGTGCCGGTGCGGCCCGATGCCGATGCGAAGTACCATACCGTGCGCACCGTCGACCTGTCGGCACTGGAGCCGCTGGTGGCGCTGCCCGACAGCGTGGTCAACAACTCGCAGCCGGTGGCCAAAACCGCCGGCACGCGCATTGACCAGGCCTATATCGGTTCCTGTGCCAACGGCACCCAGGATGACATCGAACTCGCGGCCCGTGTGGTCAGGGGACGGCGCATTGCTGCGGGCGTGCGTTTCATCGTGACGCCGGCATCGCAGACGGTGTACCGCGACACGGTCGCCAGCGGCGCGATCCAGGTCCTGCTCGAGGCCGGCGCGATGATCGCGCCGCCGACCTGTGGCGCCTGCGGCGGCGGCCACATGGGCGTGCTGGGTCCCGGAGAGGTGTGCATCACCTCGACCACCCGCAACTTCAAGGGGCGCATGGGCGACCCGGGTTCGCAGGTCTACATGGCCTCGCCGGCGACGGTGGCGGCGTCGGCACTGACGGGCGTCATCACCGATCCGCGGGAGTTCCTGCAATGAGCGGCGATGCGATGGAATTCAGGGGCCGTGTCTGGATCGTCGGTGACAACATCAACACCGACCTGATCCTGCCCAACAAGGCCTTCTACCTGAGCCACGAGGAGCAGGCGCAGTACGTGTTCCATGCCAACCGGCCGGGCTGGGCGCAGCAGGTGCGGAAGGGCGACATCCTGATCGGCGGCAGCAACTTCGGCATGGGCTCCAGCCGTGCCGCCGCGCGATCCCTGAAGAATCTCGGCCTCGCCTGCCTCATTGCCGAATCGCTGAACGGATTGTTCATGCGCAACTGCGTGAACTTCGCCTTCCCGGCGCTGGAATGTCCGGGCGTGCATGCGGCTTTCGCGGAAGGCGAAGAGGCTGAAGTGGCTTTCGAGCGCGCCGAGGTGCGCAACCTGACGCGCAACACGCGGCTGCAGGGCCGGCCGCTGCCGGCGCCGCTGATGGCGCTGGTGCAGGCGGGCGGCGTTTACCAGTTGCTCGAAAAGGAAGGGCTCATTGCACCCAGGGTCTGAGGCTGCGGCCCTGCCGTTGACACCGGCGCTGTCGCCTTTGGTATAGTCATCCATCCCATTTTGCGGGTTCCGCATTACGGTTTCCCTGACCGGCGACCGGCGATGCCTGCGTCCATCATCCACGGAGGAATACATGTCGAAGATCACGCTGCAGCAGGCCAATACCATCATCGAAAAAGCCTTTGCCAAGGCGAAGGAAATGAAAGTGAAGCCGCTGGCGGTGGTCGTGCTCGACGCCTCCGGCCATGTGGTCGCCGCGCAGCGCCAGGATGACGCGACGATGTTCCGTTATGACGTCGCGCTGGGCAAGGCCTGGGGCGCGGTGGCGATGGGCATGTCCAGCCGCGCGCTGGCCGGCCGCGCCAAGGAAAATCCCAATTTCATGATCACGCTGTCGGCGACGGCCCAGGGCAAGTTCCTGCCCCAGACAGGCGCGGTGCTGATCAAGGATGCCGCCGGCAACGTGGTCGGCTCGGCGGGCGCCAGCGGCGGCACCGGCGATGAAGACGAAGCCTGCTGCGCCTACGGCGCCGAGCAGGCCGGCCTGAAGCCGGTCATCTGAGCCACGGGGGCAGGGACATCATGGCAGACGCAGAAACCAAGACCAAGGGTGCGGTCAAGGGCGGCAACGGCAGGTTCATTTTTCCGCTCGAGGAAATGGCGCCGATCGAGGCCGGCACCGGCTATTCCACCGCGATGGGCCCGGTGATCGAGGGTGAACGCATGCAGTGCGCGCTGGTGACCAAGGAAAAAGGCACCGGTTCGCGTCCGCATCTGCATCCCAACGAACAGTGGAACTACATCGTCAAGGGCCGCATGCGGGTCAAGGTCGGCGACGGCCCCGAGCAGGTCTGCGGCCCCGGCACGCTGCTCTATTTCCCGGCGAACATCGTGCATTACACGATCGCGATGCCGGAAGAGGATGCGATGTTTTTCGCGGTCAAGGACATGTCCCACGGCATCATCGGGAAGGCGGCCGACGGCACCATGGCGGGCGGCCATTACGATGCGGGCACCGGCCCCAAGACCGCATAATGCCGCGCATTCTTCCCGCGCAGCCGGGCATGGCCCTGGCTGAGGTCGATACACCGGCGCTGATCCTCGACCTCGACGCCTTCGAGAACAATCTGCAGAAGCTCAGGGAATCGATCGCCGGCCGCAGGATCATGCTGCGGCCGCATGCCAAGAGCCACAAATGCCCGCAGATCGCGCTGCGCCAGATCGCTCTCGGCGCGGTCGGCGTCTGCTGCCAGAAGGTCAGCGAAGCCGAGGCCATGGTCGAGGGCGGCGTGCCCGATGTGCTGATTGCCAACGAAGTGGTCGGCATGACCAAACTCAGGCGCCTCGCCGCGCTGGCGAAGCAGGCCAAGGTCACCGTCTGCGCCGACGATGCCGGCAACGTGAAGGACATCGACGCGGTGGCCCGCGAGTTCGGCGTCACCATCGACGTGCTGGTCGAGGTCAATGTCGGCGCCAACCGCTGCGGTGTTGATCCCGGCGAGCCGGCGCTGAAAATTGCCCAGGCCATTGCCGCCTGCAAAAACCTGCGTTACGCCGGACTGCAGGCCTACCAGGGGGCGGCCCAGCATTTTCGGAGTGTCGGGGAGCGCCGCACCGCGATCGCCGCGGCGGTCGATGCGGTGAAAACAACCCTGGCGCTGACGGCAAAGGCCGGCCTGCCGCGCGGCAAGGTCACCGGCGCGGGCACCGGCACCTATCTGTTCGAAGCGGCGAGCGAGGTATACGACGAG
>JAEYXO010000309.1 GCA_023431245.1 Pseudomonadota bacterium
TTGAACCACTGGCGGTCGCGGTCGATCAGGCTGATCAGCGCGATCGGCGTGCCTGCAATGTGCGCGGCGAGCCGGGTCAGGTCGTCGTAGGCCTGCTCGGCCCCGCTGTCGAGGATGTCATAACGCCGCAGCGCGGCGAGGCGTTCGGCCTCGTTTGCCGGCAGCCCGGCTTTCACTGCAGGATTTCCCGGATGGAAGTCATGCATTCCACTCTATCAAGGATCGGGCGCATTTTCACACCCCCTGCATGACACTCATTGCCGCAGCAGGATCTCCAGAATGCGCCGGTAGATCTTTTCCAGCGGCTCGATCTCCGCCACCGGCAGGCACTCATTGACCTTGTGGATGGTGGCATTGGTCGGCCCGAACTCGACAACCTGCGGGCAGATGTCGGCGATGAAACGGCCGTCGGAGGTGCCGCCGGTGGTCGACAGCTCGGTGTCGACACCGGTGACCTCCCGGATCGCCTGCGCCACTGCGGCCACCAGGTCACCCTTCGGCGTCAGGAAGGGCCGGCCATCGAGGCGCCATTCGAGGTCGTACTTGAGATCGTGCTTGTCGAGTATGCCGTGGACCCGGGTCTGCAGCGACTCCACGGTGCTGGCGGTCGAGAAGCGGAAGTTGAACTGCACGCGCGCGGTGCCGGGAATGACGTTGTTGGCGCCGGTGCCGGCGTTGAAATTGGAAATTTGCCAGGTGGTCGGCGGAAAATATTCGTTGCCGCGGTCCCACTCGGCGGCGGCCAGTTCGGCGATCGCCGGCGCGACTTCGTGGATCGGGTTTTTCGCCATCTGCGGATAGGCGACGTGGCCCTGCACGCCCTCCACGGTGAGGATGCCGGTCAGCGAGCCGCGGCGGCCGTTCTTGATCATGTCGCCGAGCTGTTTGACCGAAGTCGGTTCGCCGACGATGCAGTAGTCGAGTTTTTCACCGCGCCTCGCCAGCGCTTCGACCACCTTCACGGTGCCGTCGGTGGCCGGCCCCTCCTCGTCGGAAGTGAACATCACCGCCAGCGAGCCGGGATGGTCGGGGTGGGCCTGCACGAATTCGCGGATCGCCACAACAAAGGCGGCGATCGAGGTTTTCATGTCGGAGGCGCCGCGGCCGTAGAGGATGCCGTCCTTGATGGTCGGCGTGAACGGATCGATGCCCCAGTTTTCGACCGGACCGGTGGGCACGACGTCGGTGTGCCCGGCAAAACAGACCAGCGGCGCGGCGCGGCCGCGGCGTGCCCAGAGGTTCGTCGTGCCGTTGCCGGCGATGATTTCGCAGTCGAAACCCAGCGGCTTCAGTTGCGCCATCACCAGGTCGAGGCAGCCGGCGTCTTCGGGAGATACGGAGTGGCGCGCGATCAGCTGCTGCGTCAGTTCCAGGGTGCTGATTTCCATTGCATGAACTTTCAGGTGGATGTTGCACTGCGGTCGTGCCCTGCATGTTAACAAAGAGCGGTTAAAATCTCCCTTCTCCCGTGGCCCTGTCCCGTACGTCACCTGCAATGACAACCCTGCTGGTTTCCCACCGACTGCATGCTGCGCGCGGCGCCGACCTGGCCGCACGCGCGCGCCAGCTCGGCATCCAGCTGGAACAGGTCGTGCTGCCGGCCGACCCCGAAGGCCGGCTGGCCGAAGCCGATGTCGCACGGCTGGAGCTCGCCTTTTTTTCCGGCGACATTTTCCCGTCGCACTCGCGGCAGTTTTTCTCGACCGTGCGCAAGGCTCCGGCGCTGAAATGGCTGCATGTGTTCAATGCCGGCGTTGACCATCCGGTGTTCACCGAGATGCTCCAGCGCGGCGTGCGCCTCAGCACCTCCGCCGGCTCCACCGCGGTGCCGATCGCCCAGACCGCGATCACCGGGCTGCTGATGCTGGCGCGCAATGTCCCGCGCTGGCTGCGCGGGCAGCAGGAGCGCCGCTGGGATCCGATGCGGCCGCCGGATTTTCCGCGTGATCTCGTCGGCCAGACGGTGCTGATCTACGGCCTGGGCAGCATCGGACGGGAGATTGCCCGGCTGGCGCGGGTGCTGGGCCTCAGGGTCATCGGCATCCGCCGCAGCCCGCGGCAGGCCGGCGATCCGGTCGACGAGCTGCATCCGCCGCAGGCGCTGGCAACGCTGCTGCCGCGCGCCGACTGGCTGGTGCTGGCCGCACCGCTGACCGCGGACACCCGCGGCCTGATCGATGCCGCCATGCTCGCGCGCCTGCCCGCCGGGGCGCATATCATCAATGTTGCGCGCGGCGAGATCATCGACGAAACTGCACTGGTCGCGGCACTGCGCGACGGCCGGCTCGGTGGCGCCTATCTCGATGTGTTCGAGAAGGAACCGCTGGCCGCGGAATCGCCGCTGTGGACACTGCCGAACGCGCTGCTTTCACCGCACAATTCGGCGGCGGCGCAGGGCAACGACGATCGGGTCTACGGCATGTTCCTCGCCAATCTCGAACGCTGGCATCTGGGCAAACCGCTCGACAACGAGGTGCGCGCAGTCGCACCCTGAACAAGGAGGAGAAAAATGAACAAAATCAGCGTTTTATCCGCAGGCCTCGGGCTGCTGCTGGCAGCGGCACCGTTATACGCCCAGAACTGGCCGGCACGCACGGTGCGCATCATCGTGCCCTACGCCGCCGGCGGCAACACCGACTACACGGCACGCACGGTGGCCGCCAAGGTTGCGGAGATGTGGGGCCAGCAGGTGGTCGTCGACAACCGGCCCGGCGGCGGCACCAACATCGGCTCGGAACTTGCGGCAACGGCCGCGCCCGACGGCTACACGCTGTTCATGGGCGGCGCCTCCAACGCGATCAACATGACGCTGTACGCCAAGCCGCCGTACAACACGGCGCGCGATTTTGCGCCAGTGGTGTGGTGCGTGCAGGGGGCGGCGCTGCTGGCCGCGCATCCCTCGCTGCCGGCAAAAAATGCAAAGGAACTGATCGCGCTGGCCAAGGCGCGCCCCGGGCAGCTCAATTACGGCCACGCCGGGCTCGGCAGTTCCAACCACATGGCCGGCGAGCTGCTGAACTTCATGGCCGGCATCAAGATCATCCATGTGCCGTACAAGGGCAACACGCCCTCGATCACCGATGCCATGGCCGGCAACGTCGAGATGGTGTTCAGCGGCGTGCCGGCGCTGGTGCCGCACATCAAGTCCGGCCGCCTGCGCGCCATCGCGATCAGCAGCCTCGAGCGTTTCCCGGCGGTGCCGGAAGTGCCGACCTTCAACGAATCCGGGGTCAAGGGTTACGAGGCCAGCAACTGGTTCGGACTGATGGCGCCGATCAAGGTGTCGAAGGACATCATCAACAAGGTGAACACCGACGTGAACAAGGCGCTGGCGATGAAGGACGTACGCGAAAAGTTCGACCGCGACGGCCTGATCACCAAGGGCGGCAGCACCGAGGACTTCGGCAGGTTCATCCGCGCCGAGACCGAGAAGTACGCCAATGTCATCAAGAAGGCCGGCATCAAGCCGCTTTGATCCACCCCCACAAACCGAGGAGAACTCCACAGTGAAACCGTTCATCGCACTTTTTGCCGCCGCCGTCATGGCGGTGCCCGCAGCCCAGGCCCAGCAGAGCTGGTCCCCCAGCCGCAACGTCGAAATCGTCGTCGGCTCCGCCCCCGGCGGCAGCAACGACAAGACCGCGCGCACGGTCGAGAGGGCCATTGTCGAAGGCAAGCTGATCCCGACCTCGCTGACCGTGGTCAACCGCCCCGGCGGCGGCAGCTCGATCGCCTTCAACTACGTCAACCAGAAGAAAGGCGATCCGCACACGCTGCTGATCGGCACCACCGCGCTGCTGACCAACCACATCGTCGGCACCAGCCCGCTGAGCTACATGGACTTCACGCCGGTGGCCTCGCTGTTCAATGACTACGTGGTGTTCGCGGTCAACGCCAATTCCCCGATCAAGACCGGCAAGGACCTGATCGCGAAGCTGAAGGAAAATCCGCAATCGGTGTCGCTCGGTTTCGCCACCACGCTGGGCAGCCACAACCACATCGCCGCCGGCCTGCTCGCGAAAAGCATCGGCGTCAATGCGCGCAACCTGAAGGCGATTGCGTTCAAGGGTTCGGCGGAAGCCATCACCCAGCTCCTCGGCGGCCACATTGATCTGGTCACCACCGCCGCGGGCAACGTTGCGGGCCATGTCGCCGAAGGCCGGCTGCGCGTCATCGGCGTGTCTTCGGACAAGCGTTTCCCCGGCGCCTTCGCCCAGGTGCCGACCTGGAAGGAACAGGGTGCGAACCTGGTCTATGGCGGCTGGCGCGCGATCATGGCGCCCAAGGACATCACCCCGGCCCAGATCGCCTACTGGGAGGGCGTGCTGCGCAAGGTGGCTTCGAACCCGGACTGGAAGGCCGACCTCGAGAAGAATTACTGGTCGGACGACTTCGTCGGCCATGCCCAGTTCAGCAAGGACATCGCCAAGGACTACAACGACATCAAGGCGGTGCTGGTCGACATCGGCCTCGCCAAGCAGTAAGCGGCGGACTGCCGGAAACGGGCTCCGTGCGGAGCCCGTTTTTTCTTGTTCTGTTGATTCACCCCTGCCGGAGAACGGCAGGCAACCAGGAGCACTGACATGAATGCACCCGTCGTCATCACCGAGCGCCCCGCCGAAGGCGTGGGCCTGATCCGCATCAACCGGCCCGAGGCGCGCAACGCGCTCAACCTCGAGGTGCGGCGGCTGATCGGCCGGCACCTGACCGAGATGGGCGATGACGAGTCGGTGCGCTGCATCGTGCTCACCGGCAACGAGAAGGCCTTTGCCGCAGGCGCCGACATCAAGGAGATGGCGGACGCATCGACGATCGACATGCTGCTGCGCGGCACCCAGAAAATGTGGCGCACCATCTACGCCTGCCCGAAACCGGTGATCGCCGCGGTCAGCGGCTTCGCGCTGGGCGGCGGCTGTGAACTGGCGATGACCTGCGACATCATCATCGCCGGCGAGTCCGCGAAGTTTGGCCAGCCGGAAGTGAAGATCGGCATCATCCCCGGCGGCGGCGGCACCCAGCGTTTCCCGCGCACCGTAGGCAAGTACAAGGCCATGCGTTACGTGCTGACCGGCGACCTGTTCGGCGCCAAGGAAGCCAACGAGATGGGGCTGGTCAGCGAGATTGTGCCCGACGCCGAAGTCGAGAAACGCGCGGTGGCCATGGCCGCGCAGATTGCCGAGCTGCCGCCCCTGGCCATCCAGCAGACCAAGGAATCGGTGATCCGCGGCATGGACGCGTCGCTGGAAACCGGACTCACGCTGGAGACGCGCACGCTGCAGATGCTGTTCGCCTCGCAGGACCAGAAAGAAGGCATGGCGGCGTTCATTGAAAAACGCAAGCCGAAGTTCACCGGGCGCTGAGCCGGTGCCGGCGCGCCGGCAGATTCCGCTGGTGATAGCCCTGCTGTTCGGCACGCCCTTCACCGCCGCAGGCCTGGCCATCTTCGGCCTGCAGCTCGGCCTGCTGCCCTCCGATCCCGGTGCGCTGCGCCAGCCGCTCATGCTGTGGCTGACAGGCGCGGTATTCACCGGCGCCGGACTCGGGCTGCTGTGTTCGCGCCTGATTCCGAAATTCGCCGCGCTCTGCGCGGTTATCGCATTCTGCGCGTTCCTGGGCCTTTTCAACTGGATCGCTTTCGGCCCCGGTGATCGTGATTTCCGGCGCGGCGTCACGACCTCCGGCGGCAGCGCTTCGTCAAGCCGGCAGGTGGCGGTATCCGAAACCGAAGGACGGCTGGTGTTCGGACTATTCGCCGGGGCACTGGATGCGCTGATCCTGTTCGGCCTCTACCGCGGCCTGAAGCGGCGCACTCCCGCCGCCGGGGGCTGACCTGACAACGCCGGCAAGGGAGTGGCTCGCGCTCGCCGCGCTGTTCGCGGGCGCAACTGCCATTGCCACCGCGCCTCGGTTCGTCAAGGTCAGCGAAACGGGGCCGGTAGCCACCGCGTTCTGGCGCGTGTTTCTTGCGTTGCCGCTGCTGTGGCTGTGGACGCTGGCCAGCGAAGGCCTGGCGCGGCAGGCGGATCATTTCCGCGCGCACCGCGGCAAACTTTTCGCCACCGGTG
>JAEYXO010000341.1 GCA_023431245.1 Pseudomonadota bacterium
CTTCAGATCCTTGCGGATGATCAGCGCGCCGAGCACCGGGGCGATGACGCCGACGATCATGTTCAGCGCGCCGGTGACGAAGCCCAGCGGGATGAAGGCCCACAGCGGGAATTCCTTCGGCGCGAAACGCTTGAGGTGGCGCAGGAACAGCGTCAGCAGCACGAAGAATCCGATCAGGATCTGCACCACTTCCTTGGACATGCCCTGGAACATTTCCAGTCCCAGCCACACACCCAGCGGCAGCAGCAGGCTGAAACGGATGATCAGCGGCCAGGCCATGTGTTTGCGGAACAGCCACACGCGCCAGGTGTTGGAGGCGAGCTGAACCACGCCGTGCGCGGGAATGGCCGCGGCCGGCGGCATGAACAACAGCATCAGCGCAATCAGGATGGTGCCGCCGCCGGCGCCGGCAACAGCGGTCAGCGCGGAAGTCGCGAAGGCGGCGAAGGTGAGCAGCGAGATGTCGATCCAGTCCATATATAAATATTTGATTTTATTGATAAATTTAAAATATTGCCGCGAACTCCGCCGGCGCGGCGGGCGCTGCGGCGGGCGGGTTCAGGTCTTGGCGGGTTCGGACGCCGGTTCGTCGGGCAGCAGCCAGACGATGGCGGCTTTCAGCGCGGCAATGCCGGCCATGATCCACAGCGCGTTGGCGAAGCCGATGTTTTTGACCATCGGTCCGAGGATCCAGACCGCCAGCGAACTGAAGCCGAAGGCAACGGTGAGGCGCATGCCGGCCACGCGCGAGCGCAGACGGTCGTCGACATAGCGCACGATCATTGCGTCGGTGAAGGGAATCGCGCCGAACACGAACACCATCACCGCGAGCAGCGCGGCGAACAGCCACCAGTCCTGGGTATGCGCGGCCCAGATCAGCAGCGGAATCTGGATGATCGAGATCCACAGCTGCAGCGGCTTGAAGGGCACCTGGTCGATCAGGCGGCCGACGACAATCTGGGCGAAGGAGGCGATGGTGTAGATCACCGCGAGCAGCGTGCCGATCAGCGCGGGATCCTCGATGACGCCGCGGAAACCCTCGGCCAGCAGCTGCGCATTGCCGTTGGTGGTGAAGTTGAAGAGGATGGTGCTGACCGCGGCTGCCGAGGTCATCACCAGGAAGGCGCGCATCAGCATCTCGGGACTCAGTGCGACCTTGGCCTTGCCGCCCTTGCGCTTTGCCGGCGCCTCGGTTTCCTTCGGGCAGGTCATCGCGAACACGATGCCGCAGGCGATCGACACCAGCCCGGGGATCACGAAGGCAGCGCGCCAGCCGATCCATTTCACGAGAAAACCGGTGACCAGCGCAGCGACTGCGATGCCGAGATTGCCGGCGAGTCCGTTGAGTCCGATCACCGCGCCGGGGTTCGGCACGTTTTGCACCAGCATCGGGATGCCGACCGGGTGATAGATCGCGGCGAAGGCACCCATCAGCGTCAGCGCCGCGGCGAGCTGCCAGGCGTTCTGGGTTGTCGCGACCAGCATCGCCGACAGGCCCATGCCGATGAAGAAGATGATCATCATGCTGCGCCGGCCCCAGAGGTCGCCGAGGCGGCCGGCGGGCAGCGCGCCGAGCCCGAACAGCGCGAAGGCGCCGACGCTGTAGGGCATCAGGTCGGTCCAGTTGTCGTAGCCGAACTCGATGGCGATCGTCGCGACCGCGGTGGCGAAGATCAGCAGGAACATGTGGTCGATGGCGTGCCCGGTGTTCAGCAGCAGGCGCACGATGGCCGGAAAGCCGGCGGACGGGGTGGCGGTTTCGGTGGCGGTTGTCATGGGAGCGGATTCTGCTAGAGTCGGCAGCGTCTGTCTTTCGAATATTTGCCTGAAACTTCCTAAAAGTGGACAAACGCCAGCCCCGCCGGCCCCGCCCGGAGGACCAAGCTGCTCTCGAACACCCGGTCTTGGGCGACCTGACGCGGCCGCTGGTGATGCGCCG
This sequence comes from Pseudomonadota bacterium, assembly GCA_023431245.1. Classification (GTDB taxonomy): domain Bacteria; phylum Pseudomonadota; class Gammaproteobacteria; order Burkholderiales; family SG8-41. Next base: position 1,940 of record JAEYXO010000341.1, read on the forward strand.
CACGGCCTATCCGCCGGGCCACCACATCCGGCCGCACTGGCATACCCGTGCCCAGTTTGCCTTTGCCGTGGCCGGCACGATGCGCGTGCGCAGTGCGCGCCATGCCTGGATCGTGCCGCCGTCGCGGGCGCTGTGGCTGCCGGCACGCACGGTGCACGAGATCCAGATGTACGGCACCGTCGAGATGCGCAGCCTCTACCTCGATGAGGGCGTGGCGGCGGCGATGCCCGCAGCCTGCGTGGTGCTGGAGGTTACGCCTCTGGCGCGCGAGTTGATCGTGCGCGCGGCCGCGCTGCCGGAGGATTACGACGCGAACGGCGCGGACGGCCTGCTGATGCAGCTGCTGGTGGCCGAAATCCGCCGCCTGCCGCCCTGTGCACTCGACCTGCCGCTGCCGGAGAGTGCGGACCTGATGCGGCTGTGCGAGCGCATCCTCGCCGATCTCTCGACGCGGCGGCCCAGCGCCAGTGATGCCGGCGCGATGCAGACCAGCGCGCGCACGCTCTACCGGCGTTTCCTGCGCGAAACCGGCATCACCTTCGCACGCTGGAAACAGCAGGCGCGGCTGCTGGAGTCGATACGCCGGCTGGCCGCGGGCGTGCCGGTGACCACGGTGGCGGTCGATCTCGGCTACGAAAGCCCGGGGGCGTTCTCGACGATGTTCCGGCGCGCGCTGGGCATTGCGCCGAGGGACTTTGCCGCAGGCAGCGCGGTTGCCCCCGCGCGGACCTATCTGAGAAAGCGCCTGTAAAACGCCGCGATCGCCTGCGCGGTGTCCTTTGCAGTCTGCTCCAGCCGGGCGCCTTCGCGCAGGTCGCTGCCGAATTCGAGCTGCATCGCATCGATGCCCTGCGCGCGGTGGCTGCCGTAGAGGTCGACGGTGTGGCCTCCGGCATAGTTTTTCGTTTCGACGCGTTCGGTCGGCGCGTTGTCGTTGGGGGGCATGACCGTGTAGCCCATGGCTGCGAAGCGGCCGAACACGCTGTCCGGTCCGGTGACGGCTGGTGCACCCGCGCGTGCGAGCAGGGCCCGCACGGTGCCGCCGTGGCGGGTGCCGCGGAGGATCGCACCGCGAAAGGCGGACTGGCCGTGGATGTCGAACAGCATCGCATGGGGGAATTTCGCGCGCAGCGCATCGACATGGCCGCGGACCGCGGCGTGATAGGCCTCGTAGGCGGCGGCGCAGCCGGGATCATCATAGGCTTCTTCCGCGCGGCGGTTGGCGTCGATGTACTTGCGGTGGAAGTTCGCGATCACCAGGTACGGCGCCTGGCCGGTGAGACGTTCGAGTTCGTCGGCGATCCGGCGGGCAAGCCGGTCGGTGCGGACGTCGGGACGGTTGACGAAACGGACCCCGGCAGGGCTGCGTTCCTCGCAGCCCGGAACGTCCTGCAGGCCGCCGTGCGGTGCGGCCAGGATCACCGGCAATCCGCCGGGTTCGCTGTGGACCGGATTGCCGGCCTGTGCAATAGCGCCGGCGCAGGCGAGCAGCAGGGCGGTCAGCAGGCGGATCATGTGTCCAGGTTTCCGGGCAGGGCGCAAAAAAACGCCGCGCGGGGCGCGGCGTTGTGACGGCCGTCAGCGACGGGTCATTTCTGTTTTGCGCCGGAAATCTTGACCAGTTCGACGATGCGTTTCTTTTCGTCGCGCCGCCAGGCATCGAGCGCCGCGCGGTCGCCGCCGACGACCTCGAGGCCGAGGCCCTTGAGTTTTTCACCGAAGGCCGGTTCGCGGACCGCGGTGACGATTTCCTTGCTGACATTGTTCATGATCGACGCCGGCGCCTTGACCGGGGCGACGATGCTGTACCAGGCGTTCATCGCGTAGCCGGGCACCACCTCGCCGATGGCCGGCACGTCGGGAATCAGCGCGGCGCGTTTCGCGGTGGTCACGCCGAGCGGGCGCAGCCTGCCGGCCTGGATGTGGGGGTTCGCGGCGGGCAGCACGGCGTAGGTGATCTGCACCTCGTTGGCCAGCGCGTCGGTGATCGCCTGCGCGACGCCCTTGTACGGCACATGCAGCATGTTGGTGCCGGTCAGGTGGTTCAGCAGCACGCCGGACAGGTGTTCGGAGGCGCCGGTGCCGGCCGATCCGTAGCGCAGCTTGCCGGGGGATTTTTTTGCCAGGTCGATCAGGTCCTTCAGCGATTTGGCCGGCAACTGGTTGTTGGCGAGGAGCACGAAGGGCGTCACGCCGATCAGCGCCACGGACTGGAAATCACGCTGGAGATCGAACTTGATGTCGGAGAGCACTTCGGAGGCGACGAAGAGCTGGGACGTCAGCATCATCCAGGTGTAGCCGTCGGGCACCGCGCCGAGCGTCAGGTCGGCGCTGATGGCGCCGGCGGCGCCGGGACGGGCATCAACGACCACGCGCTGCTTCCAGGTTTCGTAGAGGCGGTCGGCGAGCAGGCGCGAAATGATGTCGGGGCCGGAGCCGGCGGCGCTGCCGATGATCAGCCGGATCGGCTTCTCCGGGAACTTGGACGATTGGGCCTGGGCCACGGGGGCGGCAAGCAGTGCGGGCACGACCACGGCGGCCAGCAGTTTCAGGGTGCGCATCTTTGAACTCCTCCTTCGGATTTGTTTTGGGAACAACGGCTGCATTTTTGCAGGATGCCTATGATGCGGAGCGGGGAAACTTTTGTCCATACCCGCTTCGCGGGATTTTCCGGGGTCAATCCGCAGCGGCCCTGCGCAGCAGTGCTTCGATCTCCACCGCAGGCAGCGGCTTGCTGAGCAGGTAACCCTGCATGCCGTCACAACCCAGCTGCTCGAGTATCCGCAGCTGTTCCTCCGCGTCGACGCCCTCGGCCACGACGTCCAGCCGCAGCGCATGGGCGAGCTGGATGATCATGGTGACGATGTTGCGGTGATAGTCGCTGCGCGCCATTTCGATGACGAAGGAGCGGTCGACTTTCAGCGTGTTGATCGGCAACTGTGCGATGCAGCTGAGCGACGAGTATCCGGTGCCGAAATCGTCCATTGCGATGCGCAGGCCGAGCGCATGGACGGACCGCAGCTTGTGCATCATCTCCGCCATGTTTTCCATGATCACGCTCTCGGTGATTTCGAGATCGAGCGCAACATCGCCGTCGGCGAAGCCGGAGACCGCATGCATGACGGTGTCAACGAAGTCGCGCTGCCGCAGCTGTATCGGTGACACGTTCACGGCAATGCGCGGCGGGCGCAGGCCGCGCGCCGACCAGCCGCGGTGGTCCTCGATCGCACGCCGCAGCGCCCACTGCCCGACGTCGAGGATCAGGCCGGTTTCCTCCATCAACGGAATGAACTCGGACGGCGGCACCAGTCCGAGTTCCGGGTCCTGCCAGCGGATCAGCGCCTCGAGTCCGTTGATTTTCCGTGTGTTGACTTCGAACTTGGGCTGGTAATGCAGCACGAACTGGCCGAGGTCCAGCGCACGGCGCAGGCGGTTCTCCAGGTGCAGCGATTCGGCGACGCGGGCATTCATTTCCGGGGCGTAGAACATGTAGCGCTGCCCCGCAGATTTGGCGGCATGCAGCGCCGCTTCGGCGTTGCGGAACAGCGTGCCGGCGTCGGCGCCGTCCCCCGGGAACACCGCGGCGCCGATGGTGAAGGCAATGGTGAGTTCGCGGCCGGCCACCGTGACCGGCGTGTGCAGTGCGGCGGTGGCGAGGTTCTCGATGCGGTGCGCCACCTCCGACAGTTCGCGCACGCCGGGCAGGAAGGTCGCGAAACAGTCGGCCGAGATGCGCGCGAGGTTCTCCGGGTTGCGGATCATGTTCCGCAGCAGGGATGTGACCTGCTTCAGCACCTCGTCGCCGGCGGCGTGGCCCAGCGTTTCGTTTATGGCGCGGAAACGCTGGATGTCGCCGATCACCAAGACCAGTTTTCCGGGGCTGCTGCCGGCGGCATGCATCGCATGGTTCAGGTGTTCCATGAACAGCGTGCGGTTGGGCAGGCCGGTGACGAGGTCGTAGTAGGCGAGATAGTTGGCCTTTTCCTCCTTCGCCAGGTACTGCAGGGCGAAGGAGATGTCGCCCGCCAGCCCGGTCAGCAGGCGCACTTCCTCGTCGTCGAAGAATCCGGTCTCGCGGGCGTACAGCGACAGGTTGCCGACTATTTCACCGTCGACGATCAGCGGCAGCGCGATGACCGAGCGGAAACCCCGCGCCAGGGCCGTGCTCCTGCGCCTGCTCACCGAGCGCGTGTCTGCGCTCATGTCGTTCACGATCTGCGGCTGGCCGCTGCGGATCGCGCGGCCGGTGACGCCCTGGCCCTGATCATCGTCCCGGGCGGAGGACAGGATCGGTCCCCAGGAGTCATCGACGCCGAAACCGGCCCAGGCCGCCGGCCGGACGTCACCGGTGGCGCGGTCAAGGAAGCCGATCCAGACCATGCCGAATCCGCCCTGTTCGGCGATGATCCGGCAAGCTTCGTCGAGCAGCGTCTTGCGGTCGCGCGTGCGCACGATCAGGGTGTTGATGCTGGACAGCACGGCATAGACGCGGTTCTGGCGCCTGATGCGGTCCTCGGTCTGCTTGCGGTCGGTGATGTCCTGCACGGCGCCGATCATGCGGGTGGCGCGACCCGCCGCGTCCCGCACGACGTGGCCGCGGTCGAAAACCTCGGCGTAGCTGCCATCGCGGCGGCGGAAGCGGTATTCGGCGGACCAGAACAGGATTTCGGGATTGTTGATGATGGCATCGAACTCGGAAATGACACGGTCGGTGTCTTCCGGGTGGATGCGCCGCGTCCATGAATCGGGGCCGGGCTCGAGCTCATCAGGCGAATAACCGAATACGGCGCCGACGTTTTCACTCCACCACAACGTGTTTCTGGCGAAATCCCAGTCCCAGACCACGTCGTTGGTGGCACGGGACGCGAGCAGGAAGCGTTCGTTGCTGATCTGCAGTTTTTCGCTGGTCCGGCAATGCTCTATGGCGATGGCCGCGGTCTGGGTCGCCATTTCGATCAGTGCCGCGTGTTCAGGCGCGGGGCCGCGCGGTTCGCGGTAATAAATGGCGAAGGTGCCGAGCACGCGCCGCGCCGGGTCAAAAATCGGCGTCGACCAGCAGGCCCGCAGCCCGTACGGCGCCGCAAGCTGGCGGTATCCGTCCCACAGCGGGTCGATGGCGATGTTTTCAACGATCACCGCTTGACCGCGCCAGGCGGCGGTGCCGCAGGAGCCGGCATTCGGGCCGATGGCCGCGCCGTCAATGGCCTGCACGAAGGCGGGGGGCAGGCTGGGTGCTGCGCCATGGCGGACGTGTTTGCCGTCCTCGTCGAGCAGCAGCACCGAGCACAGCATGTGGTCCGATTCGGATTCGACCAGCCGGCAGGTGTCTTCGAGCAGTCCGGACAGCGGACGTCCCGCGACGATGCCTTCGAGGATGTTTTTCTGGCCGACCAGCAGCCGGGTGGCCCGGCGTTCGGCGTCCGGGGTGCGTGCGTTCATTGCGGGCAGGCACCGTGCCGGCGCGGGGCAGCTGCGTATCCGCGGAGCGGATACGCCACGGCGCTTGCCTTCAGGGATGCCCCCTGCCTCCTCATGGTTCCTTTCCCGACGGAGTCGTCCACGACATGGACGACTTTCTATTGTTGTTTACACCTTAATACTGCGACGCGGCAAAGTCACGTCCTGCGGGCACGCAAACAAAAAACGCCGCGTAACGCGGCGTTTTTTGTGACGGAAGTCTCGTTTACATGCGCTCGAATACCGCCGCGATGCCCTGACCGCCACCGATGCACATGGTCACCAGCGCGTACTTGCCGCCGGTGCGCTGCAGTTCATGCAGTGCCTTGACTGTCAGGATGGCGCCGGTGGCGCCGATCGGGTGGCCGAGGCCCACCGCGCCGCCGTTGGGGTTGGTTTTTTTCGGGTCCAGTTTCAGGTCGCAGGACACGGCGAGGGCCTGTACCGCGAAGGCTTCATTCGATTCGATGACATCCATGTCCTCGACCTTGAGGCCGGCGCGCTTCAGCGCATTCTGTACCGCGGGGACCGGGCCGATGCCCATGATCTTCGGGTCAACGCCCGCCAGCCCGTAAGATATCAGGCGTGCCATCGGCTTGAGGCCTGCCTTTTTCGCGGCCTCCTTTTCCATCAGCACCACGGCGGCGGCGCCGTCATTGATGCCGGAGGCGTTGCCGGCGGTGACCGAGCCGCCTTCCTTCTTGAACACCGCACGCAGCTTCGCGAGGCCTTCCAGCGTCACGTCGGCGCGCGGATGTTCGTCCTTGTCAAACAGTGTGGTGCCCTTGCGGGTCTTCAGTTCGACCGGCAGGATCTGGTCCT
>JAEYXO010000390.1 GCA_023431245.1 Pseudomonadota bacterium
TCGGTCCGCCGCGCGGCGTGCTGGCCAGCGATGTGCGCAACTGGACCCTCAGCGGGCAGCACTGGCTGACGCCGGCCTGGGCGCTGACCTATGACCTGGTGAACCACGAACAGGGAAGCCTGTACCGCCGCCAGGGTCTGCGTCTCGGCATTCGCCACAGCTTCTAGGCGCGTCTTGCGTCTCGACCCCGGGTTTTCGCCGCCGCCTGGGCAAGCAGCCCTGTCCTGGCTGCCCCAGGATCCGCTGCTCGCGCTGGTGTTCCAGGCCGGCCTCGGCATCATCGGTTTCTCCCTGCTGATGCTGGTCGCGGTTTTCCTGCTGCGCCTGCGCCTGGTGCTGCGGCTGCGCCGCGAGCGGCATTACACCGCACTGTGGCGGCCCGTGCTGGCGGAATGCGTGTTCGGCGTGCCGGAGGCGCTGCCGGCCGTGCCCCGCGCGATGCGGTATCACTTCATGAAGCTGTGGAATCACCATCACGAATCCCTGGAGGGGAGCGCGCGGAGCAATCTTGAAGCGCTCGCGCGGAACATGGGCATCGACGCCGTCGCCCGCGACATGCTGCAAAGCCGCGATCTGCGCGAACGCCTGATTGCGATCATCACGCTCGGCCATCTCGGAGACCGCGAGCGCTGGCAGGAACTGCGCACCCTGGTTTCGCATCCCTCGCCGCTGCTGTCGCTGGCCGCGGCGCGCGCGCTGCTGGATATCGACGCCGAGGCCACGCTGGCCTGGCTGGTGATGGTCATGGCTGCCCGCGAGGACTGGCCTCTGGCGCGGCTGGTGGCCATGCTGAGGGAGGCGGGCCCGGACCGGACGACAGCACCCCTGGTGGCGGCTTTGAAGGCGGCGGGTAATCCGCAGCAGGCGATACGCCTGCTGCGCATGATGGAGGTTGCGCACAGCGGAGCCGCCGGCGCCGCAGCCGCCCGGATCGTGCGCGAGTCCGGGAATCCCGAGGTGATTGCCGCGGGACTCCGCCTGCTCGGCGATCCGCGTGATCTTGAACTTGCCAGGGGCTGTGCCGTGCACGCATCCTGGGTGGTCCGGGTTGCGGCTGCACGGTTGCTCGGGCGCATCGGCGAACCGTGTGACCGCCGGCTGCTGGCCGGCATGCTGGGCGATTCCCACTGGTGGGTGCGTTACCACGCCGCACGTGCACTCACCGTGCTGCCGTTCACCAGTCTCGCGGAGCTTGAAAAGATCCGGGCCACGCTCGATGACCGTTTTGCCGCGGACATGCTGGCGCAGGCCATTGCAGAGGCCCGTATCCGATGAACGGAACTTTCGACTGGACGACCGGGCTGCAGTGGTTTTTCATGCTGTATTTCATCGGCATCAACAGCGGCTACCTGATGCTCAACCTGCTGTCGCTGGGCAGCCTGAAGCGTTATATCGAATCGCACAGCCTCGACGACCTGCCGCGCGGCATCAGCGGATTCGAACCGCCGGTATCGGTGCTGGTTCCCGCCTACAACGAGGAAGCGACGATCGCTGGATCCGTACGGTCCATGCTGCAGCTGAATTACCCCGATTACGAGGTGATCGTCATCAATGACGGCTCGAAGGACGGCACGATGGATGCTCTGCGCCAGGAGTTTTCGCTGCTGCCTTTCCCCGAGGCCTACTGGCAGCGCCTGCCGGCGCAGCCGGTCCGGGGAATCTACCGTTCGGCCACGCATCCCTCGCTGCGGGTGATCGACAAGGAAAACGGCGGCAAGGCTGACGCATTGAACGCGGGCATCAATGCTTCGCGTTACCCCTTGTTCTGCGGTGTCGATGCGGATTCGGTACTCGAGCGCGACAGCCTGAAGCGGGTGGTGGAGCCCTTCCTCGAGGATCCGCGCACGATCGCCTCGGGCGGCACCGTGCGCATCGCCAACGGCTGCAGCGTCGACAACGGTTTCCTGACGAGCGTGGGCCTGCCGCGCAACCCGCTGGCGCTGCTGCAGATCGTCGAATATCTGCGCGCCTTCCTGTTCGGGCGCATGGGCTGGTCGCCGCTCAACGCGGTGCTGATCATTTCCGGGGCTTTCGGGCTGTTCCGAAAGGACGTGGTTGTCGCCGCCGGCGGCTACCGCAGGGATACCGTCGGCGAGGACATGGAGCTCGTGGTGCGCCTGCACCGGTTGCACCGGACGCGGCGCATTCCCTACCGCATCGTGTTTGTGCCCGATCCAATCTGCTGGACCGAGGCGCCGGAGTCACTGCGCGTGCTGAAAAACCAGCGAGTGCGCTGGCAGCGCGGGCTGTCGGAGAGCCTGACCATGAACATCGGCCTGCTGTTTCACCGGCGGGGCGGGGCCGCGGGCTGGCTGGCTTTCCCGTTCATGGTGGTCTTCGAATGGCTGGGACCGCTGCTGGAGGTTGCGGGTTATGCTTTCTTGATCACGGCTTTCGTGCTCGGCCTGGTGTCCGGCGAGGCGTTTTTCACTTTCATGCTGGTGGCTTTCGGCTTCGGTCTGGTGCTGTCGGTCAGTTCACTGCTGCTTGAGGAAATGTCCTTCCACATTTATCCGAAACCCGGCCAGGTCGGGGTGCTGCTGCTGATGGTGGTGGTCGAGAATTTCGGCTACCGGCAGCTCAATTCGCTGTGGCGCCTGTGGGGGCTGCTGTTGTGGATGGTGCGGTCGAAAGCGCGCTGGGGCGAAATGACGCGCAGCGCCAGCTGGCAGACCGGCGGCGGTGGGGG
>JAEYXO010000031.1 GCA_023431245.1 Pseudomonadota bacterium
CGCGTGCCCAGCAGCGAAGCCTTCGCCACCGTTGCGCGCACCCAGGACTTTCTGGTGAAGGGCGGACTGCTGACGCTGCTGCTGTTTGCCACGCTCGTGCCGATCGGCCTCTACCTGGTGTTCCGCCACCTGCGCCAGGCCGCGGCACACGCCGATCGCATGACGCTGGGCGAATTGCCGCTTGAGCCCCTGCCGCTGTACCGCCACGACGAGGTCGGGCACCTGATTGCCGCATTCAACCGCCTGCTGGCCAAGCTCAACCAGAACCAGGCCGAGCTGGCGCGCATGGCGCACCACGACACGCTGACCGGCCTGCCCAACCGGGTATTGTTATCGGACCGGCTGCAGCAGGTGCTGGCCCAGGCGCAGCGCAAGCGGACCGCGGTGGGGCTGCTGTTCATGGACCTCGACGGCTTCAAGGACATCAACGACAGCCTCGGCCATGAAGCCGGCGACGAGCTCCTGCGGCAGGTCACCGGGCGCCTCTCGGGCATCGTGCGCGGAGCCGACACGCTGGCACGGGTCGGCGGCGACGAGTTTGTCCTGCTGCTGAGCGATCTCGGCGACAACGCCGAAGAAGTGGCCGCCATCGTCGCGCGCAAATGCATCGAGGCCCTGAAAGCGCGGTTCACGATATCCGGAAAGGAATGCGGCATCGGCGTTTCGATCGGCATTGCCGTCGGCAACGGCGAGAGTACTGCGGATGCGCTGCTGCTGACCGCGGATCACGCGATGTACGACGCGAAGAAAGCCGGCCGCGGCCGGCATGTCATTCGTCAGGTCAGCACCACTGCCACGCCGGCACCGTCGGCGGCGGGGGCGAGTGCCGATGCCGGCGGCATGCACGGACTGCGCAGCCGCCTTAAATGATCCGCCATCACCCGGTGGCGGCAACGGCTCAGTCCCCGCGGATTTGTGCTTCGCGGATGACTTTCGAAAATGTCGCGATGTCGGACTGGATCAGCCTGTTCATGACCTCAGGCGAGGCCGGCTGCAGATCGTAGCCGTGACCGGCCAGTCTCTGCGCGGTCTCGGGCAGGGCAAGAACCTTCAGCAGATCCGCATTGATCCTGCGCACGATGCCCGGCGGCACTCCGGCGGGAGCCAGCAGTCCCACCCAGGTTTCCATCACGACACCAGGCACCGTTTCGCTCAGCGTGGGCACGTCGGGCGCAAGCTTCGAGCGTTTGCCGCTGGCAATGGCCAGCAGCCGCACCCGGCCAGCCTGCTCGTGCACCCGGACCGAGGCGAGGCTGGAAAAACCCATGCCGACCTGCCCGGTGATGATGGCCGTCATCGCCGGATTGCCGCCTTTATACGGCACATGGGTGATGTCGACCTTCGCCGCCAGCTTCAGCATTTCACCGGCGATGTTGCTGGTGGTGCCATGCCCGGCTGTGCTGTAGGCCAGTTGAGAGGTCTTCGCCAGCGCGATCAGCTCCTTGACGGATTTGACCGGCAGTTTGAGGCTGACCGCCAGCGCGGTCGGCAGATCGGCGATCTTGGCCACCCCGGCAAGCTGCTTGCCGACGGCGAGCTTGTTCTGCAGGATCAGGTTCGGCGCGAGATTGGAATTGACCATCAGCAGCGTATAACCGTCGGGCGTCGCCCTGGACACGGTTTCGGTGCCGATCATGATGCCGGCCCCGGGGCGGTTGTCCACCACCACCGATTGTCCCCACAGCGCGGACAGATCATGTCCGACCGTACGCGCCATGATGTCCAGGCCGCCGCCGGGTGAGGCGGGCACGATCAGCCGCACGGACTTTGTCGGATAATCCTGCGCTGCGGCAAAGCCTGTCGCCAGAGCGCCGCCGATGACACACGCCGCCACAAACAGCGGCCGCAGATGCTGCTTCATTGCAAATCCTCCCGGCATGTTATTTGACCTTCCGCTCCAGCCATTGCCGGAAATAAGCCGCAATCTCCAGATTGTTTTTTTCCAGCATCATCATGTGCCCGTTGCCGCGGATGCCGACATCGGCAAGCCGTACAAAATCATGGTCGACACCGGCCTGTTTCAGGAACAGGGACGTGCAATGGTCATACGGTGCGTGATACGAGGCCTCGGCGGTGACGATCAGGATCGGAATGTTTTGCAGATTGGGCAGTTGCCGTGCCGGCTCGGCCTGCAGCCAGCACCGCACCAGTCCCGGGCCATCCGCCACCTCCTGGCGCACGAACTCAAGCGCATCCGCCGAAGCCACGGCCGGTGAAAAAGTCAGCGGACCGCGGGTGATGCCCCAGGGCCGCGTGATGCGGTCTTCCTCGAAATAATCCGGCGGTCCCTTGAATTTCATTTCCCACACCGGCGCGCCGTTGGGTTCCACGGCGAGGATGCCGCGCACCAGTTCCGGCCGTGCATCGGCAATGGCCCAGCCCAGCGGACCGCCCTGCGAATGCGTCAGCAGCACCGCCGGACCGATGCGATCAAGCAACTCACTGCCCGCCTCGCGCAGCAGTGCCTCGATGCTGCCGATGTCTTCCATGCTTTCAACCTGCGAGGCATAAAACTGGTCGAAGGCCGCATCGCCGGCCACGCCGCTGCCCGGCCATTGCGTGTGCAGTGCCGCCTGCGGCCACAACCCGGCATTCTCCGGCGCGGAAAACCGCTTTTCGGTGATCGCGGTACCGCGGTGCACCGATGGACCGTAGCTGCGCGGAAAATAGCCGGAGCGCCCGCGCCCGGGCTGGTCCACCACGTACACCGCATAACCCTCGGCGAGGAAATAATCCGCCCAGCCCCGGCGCCCGTCCGGTGTGCAGAGAAAATTGACGCCGGTCTGGCCGCCGCCGTGGATCATCACGACGGGATAGGGAAAACGCCGCCGCGCCGGAACCTGGTATTGCACATACATCTGCCCCGACATCGTGTCGTCTTCATGGCGATAACGACCGCCGGTGAAAAAGCAGCCCTGGTCGGCAAGCTGCAGAGGATGGTCGGCGTCGAACAGGGCGTCACTGAGGGGCATGCTGGAAATTCCGGAAAAGAAAAACCTGGCGCGTTTTCACATGATCAGCGCGACGAGTGTAACGCGCCTGCCGCACCCCTCCCCCGGCAAGTCCGCGATGCGAAATTGCCGACCACCCGCAGGTCACCGCCTGCCGCCCGGCCATCAATGGCGTAGACTAGGCGCCGCCCATTCCACATTTTTACACGGACATCACATGCTCACCCTTTACGGTTCCGCCAACTCCCGCGGCCTGCGCGTCGTCTGGATGGCCGCCGAACTCGGCCTCAAGTATGAACACCGGGACTGGCTGCCACGCTCGCCGGAAACCAAAACCGCGGACTACCGTGCGCTCAATGCCGGCGGCCGTGTGCCGACGATCGACGACGACGGCTTCATCCTGTCGGAGTCGATGGCGATCAACATGTATCTCGCGAAGAAACACAAAAGCCCGCTCTATCCCTCCGACCCGAAACTCGAGGCGCTGTGCTGGCAGTGGAGCCTGTGGGAAACCGACCTGCTCGACCGCCAGATCGTCGATTACGTGCGCCACACCGTGGCGCTGCCGGCAGCGGAACGCAAGCCGGCCGTCGCGGAGAAAGCCTGGCTCGAAGTCGCACCGGCCTTCGACGTGCTCGATGCCGCGCTGGGGAAATCACCCTGGCTTGCCGGCCCGGCGTTTTCGGTCGCCGACCTCAACGTCGCCAGCGCGCTTTATCGCGCACTGTCGATCGACACCAGCAAGTGGGCCAATCTGCATGCCTGGCTGATGCGCTGCTGGGACCGCCCGGCGGCCAGACATGCGCGCGCACTGCGCGAAAAATAGCCCGGCAGACGACAGAACATATCCGGGAGCGCACTTCCGGATATGTTGTAACTAATTGTTTTTATTGATATTTTTTGACTTTTCTGCGGCGCTGACATCGCTACCGAGAACCGCGGCGATGCGCTCGGCAATCGCAAACTCGCCGCAGGTATTGAACGCCCCTTCGCAGGTCCGGCCCGACCTGCGCGCCTCCAGTGCGCGCGCGTAATAGGTTTTGGCAAGGTCGGCGAAACCCAGTCCCGTTGCCGCCTCGCCGAGCAGGAAATACGACAGGTCGTTGAGATAACCGACCTTGACCACGGCCACCGCCAGTTCGCGCCACTGGTTTTTGTCATGCAGGGTTTTCCAGGTGCCGCGCTGGTAACCGTAGGCAAACATGCATTCCATGGTGCAGCTGAACACCGCTTCGCCCTTGCGGAAACGCTCGAATTCCTCCGCGACAAAAGTCATCACCTGCGGTTCTGCCGCCACCCGCGCCGCATATTCCTCGCGCGACACGCCGCCGACCGGCCGCTCGTTCACCGCCATGCCGAGAAAATCCGGCAGCGGTCCCGCGGACTTTGCGGATTTCGCCGCCTGGTACAGCGGATCAACCTTCGCCACCAGTTCCTGCAGCCGCTGCGCGCGGTTCTCCGGCGACGGATGGGTCGAGAAAAATTCCGCGGGGCTGTCGCCCTCCTTCGCCATTTTTTCCCACAGGGTCACCGCGGCGCGCGGGTCAAAACCCGCACGGGCCGCGAGTTCGATGCCGATCTGGGCGGCCTCGGTTTCAGCCTCTCGGCTGTTGGGCAGCGTGATCGCCAGCGCCGCGGCCAGCGCCATCGCGTTCTGGGTGCGGTGATAGGACCCCGGGTCATTGCGTGAACTCGCCAGCACCGACAGCAGCGCGGTGCTGACGCCGACGGTCATCGCCATCGACATCTTCTCCCGCGTGTGGCTCGCCAGCGCGTGGCCGATCTCGTGGCCCATCACGTTGGCGATCTCGTCGTCCGTCGCCTTCAGTTTTTCCCAGAAGCCGGTGTAGATGCCCATTTTGCCGCCGGCCATGCAGAAGGCATTCACCGTCTTCGGCTCGTCGATGACCTGCACCTCCCAGCCCCAGCCGGCGGAATCGGGACGGAAACGCACCGCCTCGGCGATCAGCCGGTTGGTGATTTCGCGCACGCGGGTGACGCGCGGCGAAGCCACCTCCACCCGGTTCTTCTTCGAGAATTCCCCGATCATGCTGGAGTAGGCTGACACCGCGCCCTGGATCGCCGACTCTTCCGACATCAGCATCAACTGGCTGCGCCCGGTGATGGTGTTGGTGGCGCAGCCCGAGGCCAGCGCGATCAGCGCGATCAGCAGCCAGCGTGCAAATCCGTGGATACGATTCATGACTGTTCCTGGTGTCTCGCCGCACCGGAGCACCGGCGCGGAATGCAAGGCGCGGCAGACGCGCATTGTAACGATTTCGCGCACCCGCCCGGTCCGCCCGTCATGCGTCCGCACCCCGTTGTTTTGATTGAACATTCGATGCGAACCCTGCGCCCGGCATGACGCGCGCCCGGCATTCCCCATAAAATCCGCCTGAACCGCAACGCATTCCAACTACAGCGGTGGAGGAGAACGCATGAATCCGAAGTCCCGACTCTGCATTCCGCTGTTCCTGGCGTTGCTGGCCGCAACGGTGCCCGCACAGGCAGTCGCGGCCGACTGGCCCCTGAGGCCCGTCCGCATCATCGTCCCCTATCCGCCGGGCGGCACCACCGACCCCACCGCGCGCGCCTTCGCCAGCTGGTTCGGCGAGAAATTCAACACCACCATCGTCATCGACAACCGTCCCGGCGCCGGCTCGACCATCGGCCACGGACTCGCAGCCAACGCGACTCCTGACGGCTACACGCTGGTGCTCGGCACTTCCGGCGGGCTGGTGGTCAGCGCGGCCTTCGGCAGCAAACTCGCCTACGATCCGGTCAGGGATTTCACGCCGATCGGTGTCGGCGTCTATGTTCCCTTCCTGATCGTCGTGCATCCCGCGGTGCCGGCAAAAAACGTGAAGGAACTGGTTGATCTCGCCAAGGCGCAACCGGGCAAGATCAATTTCGCCTCGCCCGGCACCGGCACGCCCAACCATCTCGGCATGGAACTGCTGACCGCGCTGACCGGCGCCAGATTCACCCATGTGCCGTACAAGGGCGGCGGCGCGGCAACCGCCGACCTGCTCGCCGGCCGAGTGCAGGCGATCTTCGGCGGCGCAGCGCCTTGGCAGCCGCACATGACCAGCGGACGCGCGCGCGCCATCGCCATCGGCCATCCGGAGCGGCTGAAGACCCTGCCCGACATCCCGGCCATCGCCGAAACCTACCCCGGATTCAACAACACGACCTGGTACGGCTTCCTCGGGCCCGCAGGCACGCCGGCGCATGTGGTGAAAAAAGTGAATGCCGAAATGAAACGGGCCGTGGAAGACCCCGGTGTCGTCAAACACCTCGAAAGCATCGGCATGGTGCCGACCTGGACCACGCCGCAGGACATGGGAAAAATGATCCGCACGGAACTTGCGCGCTGGAAAAAAGTGGTCGCCGACGCCGGGATCAAGCCGGATTGAGTGCCTGACATGCGCTCGATCACGGCGCCGCTGATATAAGCTGCCGCGGCACCGGAACCGCGGCAGATGAACGACGGACCACCACATACCAATATTCGCGATGCGCGCGCCGCGGTTGATGCCGTCTACCGCAGCGAATCGCGCCGCGTGTTCGCCACGCTGGTGCGCCTGCTCGGTGATTTCGACGCGGCGGAGGAAGCGCTGCACGATGCCTTCCGCGCAGCGCTGGAACAGTGGCCGCGCGACGGCATACCCGCCAATCCCCGCGCCTGGCTGATCTCGGCCGGGCGCTTCAGGGCCATCGACCGGATCCGCCGTGATGCACGCGTCGATGCGCTGGATGACGAAACAACCGAAAACATCCCCGCGCCCGACGCGGCGGAAACCGAGGACATCGAGGACGACCGGCTGCGCCTGATCTTCACCTGCTGCCATCCGGCGCTGGCGCCGGACGCGCAGGTCGCGCTGACGCTGCGCGAGGTCTGCGGCCTGACCACCGAGGAAATCGCCCGCGCCTTCCTCGGCGCAACACCGGCGCTGGCGCAGCGCATCGTGCGCGCGAAAAACAAGATCCGCGACGCAAAGATTCCCTACCGGGTGCCGCCGCCCGAAGAACTGCCGGAGCGCCTCGACAGCGTGCTGCGGGTCATCTACCTGGTGTTCAACGAAGGTTACGCCGCGTCCTCGGGCGCATCGCTGACCCGGCGCGACCTCTCCGGCGAAGCCATCCGACTCGCAAGGCTGGTGGTCGAACTGCTGCCGGAACCGGAGGCAATGGGACTGCTGGCGCTGATGCTGCTGCATGAATCACGCCGCGCGGCGCGCAGCGACGGCAACGGCGACCTGGTGCTGCTCGAGGACCAGGACCGCTCGGCCTGGGACCGCGAACTGATCCGCGAGGGCATCGCGCTGGTCGAGCGCGCGCTGCCGGCCCGGCGCCCCGGTCCCTATGCGCTGCAGGCCGCCATCTCCGCAGTGCACGCCGAAGCGGCCGACGCCGCCGCCACCGACTGGGTGCAGATCACCGGCCTCTACGACCTGCTGCTGCGTGTCGAACCTTCGCCGGTGGTGGAACTCAACCGCGCGGTCGCCGTCGCGATGCGCGACGGTCCGGCCGCCGGACTGGCACTGGTCGATGCGCTGCTGGAGCGCGGCGAACTCGGGGACTACCGGCTCGCGCATGCCGCGCGCGCCGATTTCTGCCGCCGGCTCGGCCGCGATGAGGACGCACGCGCAGCCTATCGCCGCGCGCTGGACCTGACGCATCAGGCGCCGGAACGGCGTTTCCTCGAAAAACGCCTCGCCGCGCTGGCGTCATAAAAAAATTTTCCGGAGGGTGTCGAAAACGCCGCCGGCCGTTCGACTACAGGGTAAGCACGGTGCTCTCCCGCGCCCTAATGATCAATAAATATCTTTTATAATCAAGGAGTTATGATTGTGAAATACATGATCATCGTCAAAGCCAACGCCGACTCCGAAGCCGGCGTGATGCCCGGCGAGGACTTGCTGTCGGCGATGCAGAAGTACCACGAGGAACTCGCCAATGCCGGCATCCTGGTCGACGCCTCGGGACTGAAACCGACTTCAAAAGGCTGGCGGGTCCGTTATGCCGGCGGCAAACGCGTCGTCATCGACGGCCCCTTCGCCGAAACCAAGGAACTGATCGCCGGTTACACCATCATCGAGGTCAAGTCGCGGGCGGAGGCCGTCGAATGGACTTCGCGGTTCCCCAACCCCACGATCGACGGCAGCGACTGCGAATTCGAAGTCCGCGAATTTTTCGAACTCGAGGATTTCGGTGAAAGCCCGGCCATCGACCGTTTCCGCGAACTCGATGCGAGGATGGGCAAATGAAGCTGCAGTCCGCGCAGAAGATCACGCCGTTCCTGTGGTTCGACCGCGATGCCGAGGAGGCCGCGGCGTTCTATGTCGCGCTGTTCCGCGATTCGCGCATCGTCTCCGTCAGCCGTTACGGCAAGGCGGCTGCGGCCGCCTCGGGCATGTCCGAGGGCACGGCCATGACCGTCGCCTTCCGCATCGAGGGCCAGGACTTCACCGCGATCAACGGCGGCCCCGTCTTCCGCTTCAGCGAAGCCGTCTCCTTCGTCGTGCATTGCGAATCGCAGGCCGAAATCGATTACTACTGGCGGCGCCTTGCCGACGGCGGCGATCCGGCGGCGCAGCGCTGCGGCTGGCTGAAGGACCGCTACGGCCTGTCCTGGCAGGTCGTGCCGCGCATGCTGCCGGAACTGCTGCGGGACGGCGAGAGGGCGGGCCGCGTGATGCCGAAGCTGCTGCAGATGACCAAAATCGACATCGCGGCCCTGCAACAGGCCTGAACAGACCCATCGAAAAGGACAGCACAATGAAAGCGAAAAATTACCTGCCCGAGGGCATGCATGGCGTCACCCCGCACCTGGTCTGCGCCGGCGCCGCCGAGGCGCTGGAGTTCTACAAGAAGGCCTTCGATGCCGTGGAAACCGTGCGCCTGCCCGGCCTCGGCGGCAAGCTGATGCACGCGGCGCTGATCATCGCCGGCTCGACGGTGATGTTCACCGACGAAATGCCCGAATGCGGCGCAATGAGCCCGAAGACGCTGAAAGGCACGCCGGTGACGATCCACCTCTACGTACCCGACGCCGACGCCTTTTACGCGCGGGCCGTCGCCGCCGGCGCAAAGGCGGTGATGCCGCCGGCCGACATGTTCTGGGGCGACCGCTACGGCGTGCTGGAGGATCCCTGGGGCCACAGCTGGTCGGTCGCCACCCACCGGCATGATCTGACACCGGCCGAGATCGAGGCCGCCTTCAAAAACGCCTGCAGCTGAACCGGGGGAAATCCGATGAAATTCCTGTGCCTGATCTGCGCCGAGAAGGTGATGGAACAGATGGACACCGCCGATGCCGACAGCCATTACGCGGAATATGCGAAGTTCACCGAGGACATCCGCGCCAGCGGCCACTACATCAGCTGCAACCGGCTGCTGCCGCCTTCCGAGGCCACCACGATCCGCGTGCGCAACGGCAAGGTCTCGGCCACCGACGGCCCCTGGATCGAAACCAAGGAGCAGCTCGGGGGTTATTATCTGATCGAGGCGCGCGACCTCAACGAAGCCATCCGCATTGCGTCCCGGATACCCGGCGCCGCCCGCGGCTGCGTCGAGATCCGTCCGGTGGCGGAGGACGAACAGACCGTCACCGCGCTCGGCTTTGACAAACACCCCTGAACGGAACCGCGATGAAATACCTGTGCCTGGTCTACCTCGACGAAAAACGGCTGCCCGAGCTGGATGACGAGGACTGCGTCGCCTACGACAGCGCCATCCGCGACAGCGGCCACTGCATCGCCTCCGAAGCGCTGGAATCGGTGCAGACCGCGACCACGGTGCGGGTGCGCGAAGGAAAAACCACCGTCACCGACGGCCCTTTCGCCGAAACCAAGGAACAGCTCGCCGGTTTCTACATGATCGAGGCGAAGGATCTCGACGAGGCGATCCGCATCGCCTCGGGCATTCCGCCGGCGCGCGTCGGCAGCATCGAGCTGCGCCCGGTGCGGCCGATCCGCGAAACCGTCGCCGCGCAACGGCACAAATCCTGAAGGAGGAACCCATGGCCACCGCCCGCAAAAAAACCGCCCGCCGCAAATCCGCCGCGGCAACACGCCGCACCGTCATCCTCGTCGCCACGCGCAAGGGCGCCTGGCTGTTTCATGGCGACGCGCAGCGCAAAACCTGGAAGGTCGACGGCCCGCATTTCCTCGGCCATGTCATCAGCCACCTGGTGCTCGATCCGCGCGACGGCAAAACGCTGCTCGCCGCGGCGAAGACCGGCCACCTCGGGCCGACGGTGTTCCGTTCCCCCGACCGCGGCCGCACGTGGAAGGAAGCCGCGCAGCCGCCCGCTTTTGCGAAGGCGGCCGACGGCGGCGGCCGCTCCGTCGACCACACCTTCTGGCTGACGCCCGGCCCGGCCTCCGAACCGGATGTCTGGTACGCCGGCACCAGCCCGCAGGGCCTGTTCCGCTCCGCCGACGGCGGCGTGAGCTGGGCCCCGTTCTCGACGCTCAACGACGACCCGCAGTTCCGCGAGTGGATGGGCACGGCGCAGGACGGCACGCCCGACGGCCCCAAGCTGCATTCGGTGATCGTCGATCCGCGCGACGCGCGCCATCTCTACATCGGCATGTCCGGCGGCGGCGTGCATGAGTCGCGCGACGGCGGCCGGACCTGGAAAACGCTGATCAAGGGCCTCGACGTGGTCGAAGGCTTCGGCTTCGATCCGCTGCAGCCGACCTTCCACGACCCGCACTGCATCCGCATGTGCCCCTCCAACCCGGACCGGCTCTACCAGCAGAACCACTGCGGCATCTACCGCCTCGACCGCCCCTCCGACACCTGGGTGCGCATCGGCAAGTCGATGCCGAAGACGGTCGGCGACATCGGTTTCCCGATGGTCGTGCATCCGCGCGACGACAACCGTGCCTGGGTGTTCCCGATGGACGGCAGCGGTGTATGGCCGCGCACCAGCCCCGGCGGAAAACCGGCGGCCTACGGCACAAAGAACGGCGGCAAAACCTGGCAGCGCCTCGATGACGGCCTGCCGCAGTCGCAGGCCTGGTGGACGGTCAAGCGCCAGGCCATGTGCGCCGACAACGCGGAATCGGTGGCGCTTTATTTCGGCACCACCAGCGGCGAGCTGTGGATGGGGCGTGACGGCGGCAAACGCTGGCGCTGCATCGCGCGCCACCTGCCGGAGATCTACGCCGTCGAGGCGGCGGAACTGTAATCCGCGATGAAAGTGCTGATCCCGAGCGCGCTGCGTTCGTACACCCAGGGCGGCCGCGCCGAGGCACGGGGTGCGACGCTCGGCGAACTGCTCGCCGACCTCGACCGCCAGTACGAAGGCATCCGTTTCCGCATGGTCGACGAACAGGGCCGGATCCGCCGCCACATCCGCATTTTCATCAACGGCACGCAGGAACACGATCTCGCACGCCCGCTCGCGGACAGCGACGAGATCATCATCGCGCAGGCACTCTCCGGCGGCTGAACCAACAGGAACAATCCCGATGAAATTCCTCTGCCTCGCTTACTACACCCCCGATAAATTCGCCGCCATGCCGCCCGCTGCAGTCCGGGCGCTGGTCAGCCAGTGTCCCGCGCACGATGCCGCGCTGCGCGCGAGCGGAAAACTGGTGATGCAGGCCTCGCTGGGCGAGCCGGAGACGGCGCGGACCATCCTGCCGCAAGGCGGGAAACCGTCATTCACCGACGGCCCCTACGTCGAAACGAAGGAACAGGTCGGCGGCTTTTTCATCGTCGACGCGGACGACATGGACGAGGCGCTGCGCATCGCGTCGCTGCACCCGGCATCACGGATCGGCGAAGAGGCCGGCTGGTGCGTCGAAGTCCGGCCGATCGGACATCTTGAACAGCAATAACCCAAGGAGAAAACAATGCCCTACGTTGACGGATTCGTGTTGCCGGTGCCGAAGAAAAAGATCGAGGCCTATCGCAGCATCGCCCGCAAGGCCGGAAAAATATGGCGCGAACACGGCGCGCTGGACTACATGGAATGCGTCGCCGACGACGTCAAGCCGGGAAAACTCACGTCCTTCCCGCAGAGCGTGAAGCTGAAGACCGGCGAAACCGTGGTCTTCGCCTACATCATCTACAAGTCGCGCGCCCACCGTGACCGCGTCAACGCGAAGGTGTTCAAGGATCCGCGCATGGCCGCGATGTGTGATCCCGGCGACATGCCTTTCGACGCCAAACGGATGTTCTGGGGCGGCTTCAAGACCATCGTGCGCGCCTGAACGGCTGGCGCCGCGCAAAAACCCGGAAAACGGTCAGCGTCGGGTTTTCAGGTCATCCTTCAGCCGGCGCAGGCTGCCGACCAGTTGCCAGGCCAGCAGTCCGCGCTGCAGCCAGACCCTGCCGAGCCGCGGCCGCAGCAGCACAGCCACCACGCCCGCCCCCGCCAGCAGTGCCGGATGGCGGCGCACGTAGCGGAACACCGCAATGCCGCGGTCGGCCAGCGCCAGCCGCGGCTTCCACTGCGCCATTTCCTGCGACAGCACCAGGCGCTGCGCGGCCGCCTGCGACACCAGCCAGCGGCGGCGCTCCGCCAGACGCTCAAGGTCGCCGGTCATTGGCCGGAACCCAGATGCTCACGATCCTTGGCCAGCTCGGCGATGCTGGCCTCGAACAGCCGCGGCTTGCTGCGCAGCCGGTGCAATGCCATCCAGCCGACCCAGCCGCCCGCCGCGAGGAACAGCAGCGTCAGCGCAGACAGCGCCGCCAGGCGATGGGTATCCCAGAACAGCACGACAACCAGCAGCGTCAGCAGCAGCACGCCGACGCCGAGGCAGAACAGGGCCACCAGCGACAGCAGCAGGATAGCCCCCAGCCGCGCGCGCTCCTCGGCAATGTCCGTGGACAGCAGCTCGAGGCGGTTCTGCAGGATGGCGGCAAAGGTTGCCCCCAGCGTCTTCAGCGACGCGAACAGGCCCTCGGGCGAAGCCTGCGGCTCAGCCATCGCCGGCAATCAGCGCCGGCCGATCAGCATGCCGACCACGAGGCCGATGCCGGCCGCGATGCCGACGGCATGCCATGGATGTTCATGCACATAGTCATCGGTCGCCCGCGCCGCGGCCTTGGTTTTCTGCAGCAGCTGCTCCTCGGCATCGAGCATTTTTTCCTTGGCGACCTTCAGTGACTGCTCGATGCGTCCGCGGGCGGCGGCCAGCGCCTCGCTGCCCTGCCCCGCCGACGCTTTCAGCAGCGCCTCGGCATCGGCCACGACGACCTTGAAGTCGCTGATCAGTTTTTCCTTGGACACTTCAGGAGCGTTGGCGCCGGACATGTTGTTCGCATTCATGGCATTACCCTTTCTGATGATGTGATGTTGGTCTGTTGAAGATCAAAACTCCGGTCCCCGTGGCCATCCCG
>JAEYXO010000061.1 GCA_023431245.1 Pseudomonadota bacterium
GCGCTGGATTTCCGGATTGCCGATTTCCCGTTCGCTCACGGAGTCCGGCACCGGCTGCGGCCGGATCTGCTGCTGTTCGACAGTTACCACTGCAGCCGCTACAACACCCAGACCCGGCGCCTGACGCCGGAGATGTTCCGGGCGGTTTTTGCGGATATCCGCAGGCATCTGGACGGGGATGACCGGTGACCCCGCTCGAAATCGCCGCGGGGCTGCCGCACCTGCCCGGGGTCTACCGGATGATCGGCAGGGAAGGCGAGGTGCTGTACGTCGGCAAGGCGCTCGACCTGCGCAAACGCGTCAGCTCCTATTTCCAGCGCAGCGAGGCGCTGTCGCCGCGCATCCGCCTGATGGTCGCGCAGATCGCCACCATCGAAACCACGGTCACGCGTTCGGAGTCCGAAGCGCTGCTGCTCGAGAACAACCTGATCAAGTCGCTGTCCCCGCGCTACAACATCCTGTTCCGCGACGACAAGTCCTATCCCTACCTGATGCTGAGCGGCCACCGCTTCCCGCGCCTGGGATTTTTCCGCGGCAACCCGGATCGCCGCCACCGCCACTTCGGGCCGTTTCCCAATGCCGGTGCAGTGCGCAAGAGCATGCAGCTGCTGCAGAAGGTGTTCCGGCTGCGTACCTGCGAAGACAGCGTGTTCGCGCATCGTTCGCGGCCCTGCCTGCTGCACCAGATCCACCGCTGCACCGCGCCCTGCGTCGGACTGGTCAGCGAAGCCGACTACGCCGAAGACGTGCGCAGCGCCGAGCTGTTCCTGAACGACGAGGAAGACGCGGTGTTCGGGCGGCTCGACCAGCGGATGGGCGAGGCTGCGGCGGCACTGCGCTATGAGGAGGCCGCCGTTTTCCGCGACCAGATCAGTGCGCTGCGCAAGGTGCGGGAACGGCAGTACGTCAGCGACGAATCCGGGCGCGACGCCGACGTCATCGCTTTTGCCGCTGCCGGCGGCGCCTGCTGCGTCAACCTGGTGATGATCCGCGGCGGCCATCACCTCGGCGACAAGAACTTCTTTCCGCAGAATGCCGACGATGCCGAGCCGGCGCAGGTGCTTGAGGCCTTCCTGTCCCAGCATTATTTGCTGCACCCGGTGCCGCCGCAGATCATCGTCAGCGAGGCGGTGCCGGCTGGCACCTTGCAGGAATTGCTGGCGGAGCGGGCGGGGCGGCGCGTCCAGATCAGCACCAACCCGATCGGCGACCGCCGGATCTGGCTCCAGATGGCCGCGAAGAACGCGGAACTTGGTGTGCGCCAGCGCCAGGCCCGGCTGCTCGGCGACGCCGGCAAACTGCAGGCACTGCAGCAGGGCCTGGGGCTGGCCGAATCGGTGCAGCGCATCGAATGTTTCGACATCAGCCATACCCAGGGCGAAGCGACGGTGGCGTCCTGCGTGGTTTATGACCGCGGCGCGATGCAGAACGGCGAGTACCGGCGGTTCAACATCGCGGACGTTGCGCCGGGGGATGACTATGGCGCGATGCGCGAGGCGCTGACCCGGCGCTATCGCAGGGTGGTCACCGGAGAAGGTAAGATGCCGGACCTGGTGATGATCGACGGCGGGCAGGGGCAGCTCGGTGTGGCAGTGGACGTGCTGGCGGAACTGGGGCTGGGTGACGTGCCGCTGCTCGGCGTGGCCAAGGGTGTGTCCCGCAAGCCGGGCATGGAACAGCTGCTGATGCGTGACCGTCCGGAGGCGTTCCGGTTGCTGGCCGACGATCCGGGCCTGCACCTGATCCAGCAGATCCGCGACGAGGCACACCGCTTCGCCATCGAGGGGCACCGGGCGCGCCGCAGCCGCGCCCGCAACAGCTCGCCGCTGGAAGGCATCCCGGGGATCGGCGCCAAGCGGCGCCAGCGACTGCTGGCCCGCTTCGGCGGGCTGCGCGGCCTGGTGGCGGCAGGCGTCGAGGAACTGGCGCAGGTCGAAGGCATCAGCCACGAACTGGCGGAACGGATTTACGCTGAACTGCATTAACCGGGGAACAAGGCGCAACATGCAACTGATCTGGCCCAACCTGCTGACCTGGCTGCGGATCGTGATGATTCCGTTGTTTGTCGGTGTTTTCTATTTCGAACAGGGCTGGATGTCCCACACCACCCAGAATCTGGTTGCGACAGTCATTTTTACCGCGGCGGCCATCACTGACTGGCTGGACGGCTGGCTGGCACGGCGCCTGAACCAGACTTCAGCCTTTGGCGCCTTTCTCGACCCGGTGGCCGACAAACTGATGGTTGCCGCCGCGCTGATCATCCTGGTGCAACTGGGGCGCATCGATGCCGTCATTGCACTCATCATCATCGGCCGTGAAATCGCGATTTCCGCATTGCGGGAGTGGATGGCGTCGATCGGGCAGGGGAAAAGCGTGGCGGTGTCGATGGCGGGCAAAATCAAGACCGTCGCGCAGATGGTCGCCATCCCGATGCTGCTCTACCACGATCCGATTGGCGGTTTTGCCCCGGATTACTGGGGTACCTGGCTGATCTGGGCGGCCGCGCTGCTGACCCTGGTTTCGATGGGGTATTACCTCAGGATGGCCTGGCGGGCGGCGAAGGCGCATGACTAGCGGCTTGCGGCACCGGGGCGGGTTGAATATAATGCGCGGCTTGAAAGCAGCAACGCGGGAATAGCTCAGTTGGTAGAGCGCAACCTTGCCAAGGTTGAGGTCGGGAGTTCGAGCCTCCTTTCCCGCTCCAGATCCCCGGGGAAAACGGTTGAAGCAGAAACCAGCCGTTTTCCCCTTTTAGTTCCAGCGGCGGGGTGGCAGAGTGGTCATGCAGCGGCCTGCAAAGCCGTGTACGCCGGTTCGATTCCGACCCCCGCCTCCAGACAAGCGGCAGTTGCCAATTGCAGCGAGGCCCGGTCCCGGAAACGAGCGACTCTCACGGGGCGAGTGGTGAAATTGGTATACACAAGGGACTTAAAATCCCTCGGCGCAAGCCATGCCGGTTCGACCCCGGCCTCGCCCACCATCCCGTCCGGCATTGAGCATGTTTTTCCGGCCTTTCCATGATCGTTTTTGACCTGGGTTGCGACAATGAACACCGTTTCGAGGGCTGGTTTTCCTCGACTGCGGAATTCGAGCGGCAGCAGAACGGGAAGCTGCTGAGCTGTCCGCTGTGCGGCAGCACGACGATCAATCGCCTGATGACCGCGGCAAGGGTCAATACCGGACGTGCTGCACCGCCGGCACAAGGTTCTCCCGAGGCCGGGGACGGCAGTCCGGCGCAGTACGCCAACTTCGACGCCGCGCGCATGCTCAAACTGATCACCCATATCGTCGAAAACACCGAGGACGTGGGGCGGTCCTTCCCGGAAGAGGCGCGCAAGATCCATTACAAGGAATCCCCGGAACGCCGCATCCGCGGTTCTGCGTCCGCGCAGGAAGTGGACGCGCTGCGCGAGGAGGGCATCGAGGTTGTCGCCTTGCCGCTGCCCCCGCATCTCGCGAACAAACCGCACTGATGCCGGATTTTCAGACGTAACCGTCTGTTTTGGAATAACTTTCCGTCGTTGCATCGTGGCCGCGCGCACCGCTTGACCGGGGTCAAGGCCCGCCGTGTCCTGCGTGATATTCTGCCTCCGAGGGGTTGATGCATTTCGCAGCAACCGGCAATACGACTGACGGGGAGGAGTGAACATGTTCAAACACCTGTTGTTGCCGACTGACGGATCCGCACTGGCCGGCCGGGCGGTGGCCAAGGGCTTCAGCCTGGCGAAGTCGCTGGACGCCAGGATCACGCTGCTGAGTGTTGTGCCCGAATTCCGCATGGTTGCCGACGAAAGTTTCGCCGTGCCGATGAGCGCGCAACTGAAGAGCCGCTACGAAAAGGAAGCAGCGGCACGGGCCGGCGGGATGCTGAGGAAGCTGCAGCAGAAAGCCGCCAAAGCCGGGCTCAAGGCCGATGTCGTGGTGCTGGTCGGCGACCTGCCGTACCGCCAGATCATCGCCACCGCAAAAAAGCGCAAATGTGATGCCGTGGTCATGGCTTCCCATGGCCGCCGCGGACTGACCGGGCTGTTGCTGGGCAGCGAAACGGTCAAAGTGCTGACGCACAGCAAGATCCCGGTACTCGTCGTGCGCTGATCGCGGCCGGGCGGTGGGCGATACTGCATCCGGCCGGGACGGTGACAGGGTCGCGGCCACCGCGCTGCACTTCCTGCGCCCCCATCTGCCTTTTGCGCAGATGGAGGCGGAAGCGCTCGAATTTCTCGTGCGCCATCTCGAACTCGGCTATTACCCGGAAGGCACCGTGATCCTTGATCCGGCGCAGGCGGAACCGAAAACCTTTTTCATCATCCAGCGCGGCAACGTCCAGGTCCTGCCACCGGATGACGCGCAGGGCCGCAGCCCGCAGGCGGTCAATCTGGGGCCAGGCGAGTGTTTTTCGGTGGGCGCGATGCTCGAGAAACGCGCAGTCATGTCGCCGTACCGGGCAACGGCCGACACGTTCTGCTATGAGCTGCCTGCCGCGCATTTTCCGGAACTGCTGGAGCGCAGCCCGGTTTTCGGCGCATTTGCGACACGCTACCTCGCCAGCATGCTGCGCGAATCGCGCAAACAGGCCCGCATCAGCGCGGCCTCGGCGGCGGCCGAACAGCAGGCGATGGGACGCCCGCTCGCTTCGCTGATTGGGCGCAGCGCGGTGACCTGTCCGCCGCAGGCGCCGATCGGCGACGTGCTGCGGACCATGCAGGAACGCAAGATCGGCTCAATGCTGGTGGTGGACGACGCGGGGGAACTGGCCGGCATCTTTACCCGCCACGATGTGCTGGACCGGGTGGCGCTCGCCCAGTGCAGCCTGGATCGTCCGGTCAGCGAGGTCATGACGCCGCGGCCGCTGACTTTGCCGGCGGAAGCCAGTGCCTGGGATGCGGCGCTGCTGATTGCCCACCGCGGCATCCGCCATATTCCGGTGCACGACGGGGCAAAAGTGATCGGCGTGGTTACCGAGCGCGACCTGTTCGCCCTGCAGCGCGTCAGCGTCAGGGCGATCAACCGCACGATCGCCGGTGCCGCCTCGGTCGAGGAACTGGCGAGTGCCGCCGGCGACATCCGCCGGCTGGCGCGCAGCCTGGTCGGGCAGGGTGTCGCCGCGGAGCAGCTGATCCTGATCATTTCTGCACTGAACGACGAATTGACACGCCGCATCCTGGACATCGAGGCCGGGCGTTTTGACCTTGCCGGACTGCGCTGGTGCTGGCTTTCCTTCGGTAGCGAAGGACGTTACGAGCAGACCATCAGCACCGATCAGGACAACGGCCTCATTTTCGAAGGAGAAGAGGCGCCGGAAGTGCTGAGGCGGCGCCTGTTGCCTTTCGCACTTGCAGTCAACCGGGCGCTGGATGCCTGCGGGTTTCCCCTGTGCAGGGGCAACATCATGGCCGGCAATCCGCAATGGTGCCTGAGCCTTGAGGAGTGGCGACAGCAGTTCGGTCGCTGGGTTGCAGACACCGATCCGCAGGCGCTGCTGCACGCGGTGATTTTTTTCGACTTCCGGGCGCTGCATGGTGATGAGGACCTGGCGCGGGCTCTGCGCATGCACCTGACCGGCCTCACCCGTGACAACAGCCGTTTCCTGCGCCAGCTTGCCCAGTATGCGCTGGAGACAGCGCCCCCGCTGGGTCGGATCAGCGATTTCGTCACCGAGGACGACGGCGAATTCCGCGGGACCATCGATCTCAAGAGAGCGGGTGCGCGGCTGTTTACCGATGCCGCGCGCGTGCTGGCGCTGGCCGCGGGCGTGGCACATACCAGCACCGCGCAGCGCCTGCGCCAGTCGGGGCCGGTGCTGAACATGGCGCCGGTGGAGATTGCCTCCGCAGTGGAAGGTTTCTTTTTCGTGCAGGGATTGCGCCTGCGCACGCAGATGGCCGCGGATGCGACGGCGCCGGCGGTCAACCGGATACGCCCGGACCTGCTCAATGAAGTCGACCGCCGCATCCTCAAGGAAAGTTTGCGCCAGGCACGCCTGCTGCAGCGCAGGCTGGAACTGGATTACCGTTTGTGAGACACCGGTGCTGAACCGGCTGGGCCTGCTGTTCAGGCGCCGGCCCGCGCTGTCACCGGAACAGCAGCGTGTGCTGGCCGCGTATTGCGCGCTGCCAGCAGTTCCGGCATCGGCACCGCTGGCCGGTCTGCGCTGGGTGGTTCTGGACGTCGAGACCACGGGCCTCGACCCGTTCACTGACCGCCTGATTTCCATCGGCGCCGTCGAAGTGCTTGGCGACAAAATACCCCTTGATTCGGGTTTCGAAGCCGTGCTCCGCCAACCGCAGGCCAGTGCCCGCGACAATATCCTGGTTCATGGCATCGGTGGCACCGAGCAGCGGTCCGGCATGGCGCCCGCCGCGGCGCTGCTGGATTTTCTCCGGTACGCGGGTAAGGCACCCCTGGTGGGCTTTCACAGCGATTTCGACCGCATCATGATCGAGCGGGCCGCCCGCGAAGCACTGGGCATGGTTCCTGACAATCCCTGGCTCGATCTCGCCTTGCTTGCACCGGCGCTGCTGGGGAAGCCCGGAGAATCCCTGCCACAGGGCCTTGACGGATGGACTGCGCGCGCGGGGATCGACAACCGGTTCCGTCACAATGCGCTCGCCGATGCACTGGCAACGGCGCAGCTGTTGCAGGTGGTGCTTGCGGGTGCCAGAGCAGACGGTGTGCGCACGCTGGGAGATCTGGCGCAAATCGGCAAGGACAGACGCTGGCTGGGACGGAGCCCCTGAACGGACGAGGGGGATGCAAACTCGCTTCACGGTTGTGGTGTAATCCGGAAAAAGAACGCACCGGACCAGGTGCGACGCCGCTTGCAATCTCACCAATTGAACTCATGAACGAACTCCAGGCGCTGCTCAGCCCGCGGTCGATTGCCATACTCGGCGCTTCCGCGGATCTCAACAAGGTCAATGGCCGGGCGCTGCGGTTTCTGCTGGAAAAGGGTTATGACGGCAAGATATTTCCGGTCAACCCGAAATACCAGGCCATAGCCGGCCTGCCTTGTTATCCCGATGTCGCTGCCTTGCCCGAGGCGCCTGACCTGGCAGTGATCGCCGTACCGGCGGCGCAGGTCCTGGCGGTGGTGCGCGAACTCGGGCAACGCGGGGCGCGCAGCGCGGTGATTTTCAGTTCCGGGTTTGCCGAAATGGGCGAATCGGGGCGGATACTCGAGCAGGAACTGGCGGCAACGGCCATCCGCAGCGGCATGCGGCTGTGCGGACCGAATTGCCTGGGGCTGATCAATGCCTTCGACCGGGTCATCGCCACTTTCGGCCAGTTTGCCGAAGGCGACACACCGCCGGGGCCGGTGGCTTTTGTCACCCAGTCCGGCGCCTTCGGTACCGCGATTGCGGCGCTGGCGCGACGTCGATCGCTCGGACTGGGGTATTTCGTCAATACCGGCAACGAATGCGATGCGGATTTTGTCCAGATCATGCGCGCGGTGCTCGACGATACGCGCATCCGTGTCGGTGCCGGGTATCTCGAAGGCGTGCGCGATGGTCGCGGCCTGCGCGAGCTGGCCGAGCATGCGCTCGACATCGGCAAACCGCTGACGCTGACCAAGGTCGGACGCACGGCGGCGGGCGCCAGGGCGGCGGCGTCGCATACCGGTGCGCTGGCCGGTGCGGACGAGGTGTTCGAGGGCGTGATCCGCGGCCTTGGCGTCACGCGCGCCCCCAACGAGGAGCATATGCTCGACATGGTCGAGGTGCTGGGGCGCTGCACCCTGCCTGAAGGGCGGGGACTCGGCATCGTCACACAGTCAGGCGGCGCCGGTGTGCTGATGGCTGATCGTGCCGAAGAGACCGGCCTGCAGGTGACCCAGCTGGCGTCGCAGACACGTGAAGCGCTGGCCCGGGTCATCCCGGGTTTCGGCACCACCGGCAATCCGGTCGATGTCACCGGTCAGTTCGTGTCCGATCCCGAACTGCTGTTCGACAGTGTCCGTATCGTGATGGCTGATCCCGGGGTGCATATCGGTGTGGTGTGGCTGCAACTGATGGATGCCCATGTCGATAAATTGGTAAAAATATTCAATAAAATCAATTGTATAGTAGATAAGCCCTGGGTGATCTGCTGGGTGGCGGCACCCGAGGATGCGTTGCGGCAACTGCGTGCAGCGGGTATTCCGGTGTTGCGGGGCGCCGAGCCCGCGGTGGACGCGGTGGCGGCGCTGGCGCGTTATGCGGAAGCACGCCGCAACTGGCTGGCCGACGCGCCCGCACGTGCAGCGTTGAAACTGCCGGCGCCGGCCTTGCCGGCCGCTCCCGGCGCGGTCGCCAGCCTCGAAGGCCAGGCCCTGCTGCAGTCCTGCGGCGTGGCCACCGCCGCCGCAAAACTGGCGAAGTCCGCCGACGAGGCCGTTGCCGCCGCCGAAGCCCTGGGCTATCCGGTGGTGCTGAAAATCGAATCGCCGGACATCCTGCACAAGACCGAGGCGAAGGGCGTGGTGCTGAACCTGAAGGACGCCGCGGCGGTGCGCGGGGCATACGAACAACTCCTCGCCAACGCCAGGACCTACAAGGCCGGTGCCCGCATCGCCGGGGTGCTGGTGCAGGCGATGGCACAGGGCGATGTGGATCTGGTGATCGGCTTGAAGCGCGACCCGACCTTCGGCCCGGTGGTGATGGTGGGGCTGGGCGGTGTGCTGATCGAAGTGTTCAAGGACGTGGTGTTCCGCGCCGCGCCGGTGACGGAGGCCGTGGCGCTGCGGATGCTGGATGAACTCACGAGCCGGGGGCTGCTCGACGGGGCGCGCGGCAAGCCGCCGGTGGACCGGTTGGCGCTGGCGCGGATGGTCAGCGCGGTGTCGCGCTTCGGTGCCGCCGCGGGGCCGCGGCTGGCGGAGCTGGACCTCAACCCGGTGCTCGCCGGGCCGCAG
>JAEYXO010000067.1 GCA_023431245.1 Pseudomonadota bacterium
CCGATACACAGCCCCACCCGCGCAAGCCCCGGCAATCGGTCATACGGCATGATCTGCTCCCGTAAAAGAGGACGCCGGCACTGTAACGGGGGCATAGCCGCCGGCCGTTGATCCACATCAAGCCGGCAACAAACCGGCTTACTTCGGCGCCTTCGCCAGCCCCAGTTCGGCCAGGATGTCCCGGATTTCCCCGTACTCGCCGGCGATGTAACGGGTGGTGTCGGCACTGTTGCGATAGCTGTTCGACATCTGGGCCGCAGCCAGATCGTCGTTCCATTCCTTGCTCTGGGCCAGGGTGCGGAAGGCATTGTCCCAGTAGGCAATCTGTCCCGCGGACAGGCCCTTGGGCGCGATCACCAGCCGCCAGTTGTCGGCCACCGTCGGGAACCCGGCCTCCTTTGTCGTCGGCAGGTTCGCCAGCGCGCCGGGCAGGCGCTGCGGCGAGGAAATTGCGAGCGGACGGACCGTGCCCGCGGCATAGGGCTTGGCGATCGACGCCGCCGAATTGACCCACACCGTGACATGGCCGCCCAGCGTCGCCGCCAGCGATTCACCGCCGCCGTTGAACACCACGACCTTCAGTTTTTTCACATCCACCCCGGCGGCCTTGGCCAGCAGCCCCACGGCAATGTGGTTGGCGCCACCGGCGCTGCTCGAAATGCCGAAGGACACCGCGTCCGGATTCTCGCGCAGGGCCTTGACCAGGTCACCGAGCGACTGGTGCGGCGAATCGGGGCGCACTGCGAAGCCGATGTACTCGCTGATCAGCAGCGAGATCGGTGTGAAGTCGGAATAGGTCACCGCGCTGCGGCCGGTGATGTGGTTGGTGACCAGGTTGTACGAGGTCACCAGCAGGAAATGGCCGTCGCCCGCCTTGGGCCCGAGATAGGCCCAGCTCACGGCGCCGCCGCCGCCCGGCTTGTTGACCACGGTCGCCGTCACCGGCAGCGCCTTCTGGTCCTGCCAGATTTTCTGGATCAGCCGTGCCGTGCGGTCGGTGCCGGTGCCGGCACTGGAGCCGACGACGATCTCGACATTGCGCTCCGGCTTCCACGCCGACTGCGCCCATGCCGCGCCACAGCTTGTGGCGAGCACCAGGGATACGGCCAGTTTGACTGTCTTGTTCATCTACTCCTCCTTGTTCCAAATTTCACAAACCCGCGACCCCGGCACAAACCGGAATCCGGACACTTTCAGTCAGCGGCCGGCAATCATCCTGCCCGCCTTCTCCGCGATCATGATCACCGGCGCATTGGTGTTTCCAGAGGTGATCGTCGGCATCACCGAGGCATCCACCACCCGCAGGCCGTCGATGCCGCGCACCCGAAGCTGCGGATCGACCACCGCTGCCGCATCGCCGGCGCGGCCCATCCTGCAGGTGCCCACCGGGTGAAAGATCGTCGTGCCGATCTGCCCCGCCGCGTGCACGAGTTCCTCATCACTCTGGAACTGCGGCCCCGGCATGAACTCCTCCGGCGCATAGGGCTGCAGCGCCTTCGATTCACCGACGATACGCCGAGTCAGCCGGATCGCGTCCACCGCCACCCTGCGGTCTTCATCCGTTGACAGGTAGTTCGGCGCGATCGCCGGATGCGCCGCCGGATCCTTGGACACGATGCGCACATGGCCGCGCGAGGTCGGCCGCAGATTGCAGACACTGGCGGTGAATGCCGGAAACCGGTGCGGCGGTGCGCCGAAACGGTCCAGCGAAATCGGCTGGATATGGTATTCGAGATTGGGTGTGGCCTGCGCCGGGTCGGACTTCGCGAAGGCGCCGAGCTGCGACGGCGGCATGGTCAGCGGCCCGGTCCGTTTCACCGCGTATTCCAGCGCCATCTTCGCCTTGGCCCACCAGGAATCGAGCAGCGTGTTGAGCGTCACCGCGTTCTGCACGCGGAAGGCCAGGCGCAGCTGCAGATGGTCCTGCAGGTTCTCGCCCACCGGTAGATCCTGCACGACAGGGATACCCTGGGCCTGCAGCACGGCGGCGGGCCCGATCCCCGACAGCTGCAGGATCTGCGGACTGCCGATCGCGCCGGCGGAGAGTATGGTTTCGCGCCGCGCCGTGGCCTGCGCGGTCACGCCGCCGCGGGAAAACTCGATGCCCGTCGCGCGCCGCCCCTCGAAAGTCAGACGGTGCACCAGCGCGCCGGTGACGATTTCCAGGTTGGGCCTCGCCTTTGCCGGATCGAGGAAGGCGCGCGCCGCGCTCCAGCGCCGTCCGTTCTTCTGTGTCACCTCGAAACGCGACACGCCGAAGTTGTCGCCGCGGTTGAAATCATCCGTGGCCGGAATGCCGGCTTCTATCGCCGCCCCGCGGAAGGCCTCGATGATGTCCCACTGAACCCGCGGCGTCTCCACCCGCAGCTCGCCGCCGCTGCCGTGTTTCTCGGCGGCGCCGCGCCAGTGGTCCTCGATCGCCATGAAGGCCGGCAGCACCTGTGCCCAGGACCAGCCCGCATCACCGGAGAGCTGCGCCCACTCGTCGTAATCGCGCGCCTGGCCGCGCAGATAGAGCATCGCGTTGATC
>JAEYXO010000110.1 GCA_023431245.1 Pseudomonadota bacterium
CTGGAAGACTGGGTGCTCGGCCTGACCTGGCGCAGGGTGCTGGGATTTTTCGACATCAGCTTCAGCGGCGGTTTCCTCAAGGGCGCAAAGCTGATCAGCTTCCTGCGTGACAATTTGCTGGAGCGCAGGATCGAGGATCTGCCGCTGGCCTTTGGCGCCGTCGCCACTGATCTGCGCAGCGGGCGCGAAGTCTGGTTGCGCGAGGGCGGCGCCGTGGATGCGGTGCGTGCGTCAATCGCGCTGCCCGGGCTGTTCACGCCCTGCGAACTCGATGGCCGCCTGCTGGTCGATGGCGCGCTGGTGAATCCGGTGCCGGTGTCGTTGTGCCGGGCGATGGGTGCCGATTTCGTGATCGGTGTCGATCTCGGCGGCGGCCGCATGGCGCAGCGTGCAGGGGTGTCGCGTCGCAATGCATCGCTGAACATGATCGAGGTCGTGGCCGAGAGCATCAACATCATGCAGGTGCGCATCACCCGCAGCCGCCTGGCGGGGGAGCCGGCAGATGCGCTGGTCGCACCGCTGCTCGACGACATCGGCACGATGGATTACCACCGCGCGAAGGAATCCATCGCCGAAGGCCGGGCCGCGGTCGAGGTGATGCTGCCGCAGATCGAAAGGCTTTTGCGGGGCTGAGCGCGAGCCTGTGTTCAGTCGAGCCCGAGGGCGTCGCGGGTATGGCGAACCAGGGTCTTGGGCGCGACCGGCTTGTTGAGATAGCCCGAGGCGCCGTAGGCCAGTGCGGCAACGATGTCGTCGCGTTCGGCGCGGGCAGTGACGACGATGATCGGCGTGTCCTTGAATTCGGCGTGCTCGCGGAGTTTTCCCAGCACATCGAGTCCCACGGCGTCCTGTAAGTCGACATCCATGATGATCAGGTCGGGCAGCGGCGCCTTGCCCAGTGCTGCGGCGATTTCGCTGCGTGTCGCCGCGCCTCGCACGTCGAATCCGCTCTGCATCAGGCTGCGCGCGGCGGCCAGCGCTTCCGCTTGATGGCTGTCGATGACCAGCACGACGTGTTTGTCACCGCCGCGCGGCGGCAGCGGTTTTCCGGGGCGGTTGAGTATGCTGATCTGGTAGCCGGCCTTGAGCCGGCGGGCACCCGAGAGGGTGCCTTCGGCCTGCTGCAACTGCTGCAGCGTCGGTTCCTTCGGGCGTTCACTGAGGAAATTTTCCAGCTCGCGGACGGCGCGCGGCGGCGCCTTTTCCGGCAGCAGTTCGAGGTAGCCATCCTTGACCAGCAGCGCCAGCGCGCCGCCGATGTCGCCGGCACGGGGGAAACGCGCCCGCAGTTCGGCCACCGTCGCACGCTGTCCGACTGCGGCGAGCAGGCCCTTGGTGCCTGCCTTGAGCGTGCCGGGCTTTGCGGCGATTTCGGCGCTGCCTTTGGCGGTGGTGCGATAGGCGAGTGTGTCGGTCATGGTGATGGCTGGTCGGTGATTTGCTGTCGCAGGAATGGACAGGTCCGGCGATGCGGTGTTCCCGCGGTTCCGAAAAAACGAAGTTCTGGCCACCTGCCTTGTCCCGCAAGAGCATGGCGGGCCGGGAAAGGCGGGCAGTGTACTGCAAAACGCCCCGCCCGTCGTACACTCGCGGCCATGGATGCCTGGCGCGACCGTTTTGCCGACACTTTTCCGCTGTTGTTGCCGCTGCGTGACGTGGCGGCGCCGCTGTACGGCAACGACTGGCCGCTGCGCAGCGCCCTGCAGCGGAGGCTGGACGCCGCCGGCGTGCGCACGGCGTCCGGCCTGCCACTGCGACTGGTGGCGCCGGAGGCTGACGGGATGTCCTACGAAGGACGGCTCTACGAGTGTGGCGAGCTGGAATTCCGCGAACACAACTGGCATGACCTGTTCAATGTACTGGTCTGGCTGGCGTTTCCGCGGGCCAAGGCGGCGCTCAACGCGCGGCATCGCGCGGCGCCGGCCGTGGCGCAGGGGCGCGGCCCGGTGCGCGATGCGCTGACCCTGTTTGACGAGAGCGGCCTGATCGTGATGTCTGCGGATGCGGACCTGCCGGAGATGATCCGCGGGTTCCGCTGGAAGGAACTGTTCTGGACGCATCGCGCCCGAGTAAGCGGAAGCCTGCTGTTCCTGCCCTTCGGCCATGCCTTGTGCGAAAAAGCGCTGGCGCCGTACAAGGGCCTCACCGGCCGTTGCCTGTTGTTCCGCACGGAGCCGGCGTTCCTGGACCTGCCGGCAGACGCGCAGTTGCGGCAGGTGGATGCCTTGCTTGCCGGGCACCTGTCCAGCCCCGAGGCGATGCAGGGTACGCGGGAACTCGCGCCCTTGCCGTTGCTGGGCATACCCGGCTGGTGCGCGGACAACGGGCAGGAGACGTATTACGACGACCGCGACCAGTTCCGCCCCGGACGCCTGCCGGCGGCGCAGCGACGCGCGACCCCATGATGAGGAGAGATGAATGATTGCCTTGCTGCAGCGGGTCAGCGCGGCCCAGGTTGTCGTCGAAGGGCGGGTCATTGCCGCGATTGACCGCGGCCTGCTGGTGCTGCTGGGTGTCGAGGCCACCGACACCGCTCGGGAGGCAGACCGGCTGCTGGAGCGCCTGCTCGATTACCGCGTATTCGCGGATGCCGGCGGAAAGATGAACCTCTCGCTGCGCGATGTCGGCGGAGGCCTGCTGCTGGTGCCCCAGTTCACGCTGGCCGCGGACACACGCAAGGGCCTGCGGCCTGGCTTCTCGACGGCAGCGCCACCGGAAACGGGGCGGCTGCTGTTCGACCATGTGGTTGCCGAGGCACGCCGCCGGCATGCGCCGGTGGCACAGGGCGAGTTCGGCGCGGACATGAAAGTCACGCTGACCAATGACGGGCCGGTGACCTTCTGGCTGCAGGTGCGCGCGCCGGCCTGAGTGTACGGTTACAATCCGCCGGCCTTGCCTGCAGGCAGGGAATTTAAAATAGTCAATAAAAACAAATACTTATGTTTATCACCAGAGACAGCGCCGGTACTTGAACTTGGCTGCGCCGGCCCTATCTAAGCAGCGTTGCATCCCTTATCCATTTCTGGAGCCTGAGAACCTATGAAACGTGTCTTTCTGCTGATCGCCACCAACTTCGCGATTCTCGCGG
>JAEYXO010000160.1 GCA_023431245.1 Pseudomonadota bacterium
GCGGCGAAGGCGCGGCCCCGGAAGCGGCTGTCGGCAAGTTTGGCCTGGATGTGCGCCTGCCAGTCGGGCGCGAGCCGGCCTTCGGCGGTCACCTGGCCGTTGAGTTGTGCTGGGGGCACTGCGGCAAAGACCGAAGGATCGAAACGCTGAAGGGCTGCGCGCAGTGTGTATTCCTGCTGGCCTTCCAGTACGAGATAGCCCGAGAGGCTGGCTTCGCCCCGGCCCGCACGCAGCAGGCCTTTTTCCAGCGTGATGCGGCCGCCGGCATGCAGGGCATCGGCGGTGAGCTGCGCGCCCGCGGCATTCAGTCGTGCTGTGATCCGCTGTTGCCGCGCGTCACCGCGGATGAGGGCCTGACCGTCCACGCGCAAGGCCTGCAACCGGCGGTCCAGCCGCACTGTTTCGATTCCCCGGAGCCGCAGGTCCGCGGCGCCCGTGCCGGTATCCGCCTGCCAGTGGCCGCTGCCGTTGATCCGGCCACCGCCGCTCAGTGCGACTGACAGGTTCTCGGCGACATAACGCCCGGAGGCGAGCGACCAGCGCAGTCTGGCGCCGGTGAAAGGCATGCGTCCCGCGTCGATGCTGCCGGGAATGGCATTGTCGAGATCGAGTGTTCCCTGCAGGCGTTCGTCGTGAAGCGCGGCTGCCGCCTGCAGGGCGATGCGCGCCTGCGGCAGTCCGGGGCGCCAGAGTCCTGTTTCGATGTTTTCCGCCGCCAAATCGAGTTTCCGCAGGGGTTGCGGTGAAAACGGCGACAGCTGCGCGCGACCCCTTGCCTTAGCGCCGCGTCCGGCTGCCTGCAGTTCCGCATCCAGCGTTTGCAGCGATCCGGCGAGCTGCAGGCGGGCGTCGAGCAGGTCATTGCCGTTGCCGCAGCCTGCCCGGATGCCGCCTTCGATCGCGAAGGGAGGCTGTGCGGCGATGCGGGTTTCGCCGTCGAGACGGCAGTCGGCGACCACGATTTCGAGCAGTCGCACACGATGGCCCGCGGCGTCTCCGCTGTAAGCCAGCCGCAGTCCGCGGATCTCGGGCAGGTCCGGCAGCCTCAGTTGTCCGATTTCCAGGGTGTCCATGTTGACCCGGAGCGGCAGCGCCAGCGATTCAGGGAGTTCCGCGGCGGTTTGGCCGCTGCTGCGGTAGGTCAAGGTCCGGGCGCGGATCTGCCGCAGGCTCAGCGTGCCGAAGAGCAGGCGCGAAGGGCGCCAGTGCAGCGCGAGTCCTTCGCCCTCGAACGCGAAACCGTCGCCCTCGAAGCGCAGGCGGCCGATGCGCAGTTCGCCCAGCAGCGAGCCTTCGACGCTTTCGAGTGCGATGCGCTGAGGATCCATGGCGACGATGCGTGACACTGCCCAGTCCCTGGCCTGCGGTGTCGCCAGCCAGGCGACACCTGCCGCGACCGACAGCACACACAGTGCGCCTGCGGCAGCGGCGATCTTCAGAATGATCAGGCGTTTTTTTGCGGCCATGGTCAGAAGCGGGCGCCCAGCGTGAAGTGCAGGCGCAGTTGTCCGCTGTCATGGCCGCGCGCGAGATCGAGGTTCAGCGCGCCGGCCGGCGTGATCCAGCGTACGCCGAAACCATAGCCGTACACCGGCCGAAGATCGGAGGGGGTATCTGCGGCATTGCCGGCATCGACGAACACCGCGGCGCCCCATTCGCGGGTCAGGTCGCGCTGGTATTCCAGCGTGGCCACACCCAGCGCGCGCCCGCCGAGCACCGAGCCGTCCTGGCGCACGCCGAGAGACTGATAGTCGTAGCCGCGCACCGACTGATCACCGCCCGCGCGGAAAAGGAACTCGCTCGGAATGCCCTCTCGGGTATCCGACCACACTGCGCCGGCCTCTCCCCTCAGGTGAAGCCGGTCGCGGCGGCCCAGCGGCAGGATGTAGAGGCCCCGGCCGTAGGCCCGGGAGAAGGAGCGGGTGGACAGCAGGGATGCCGATGCGCCGCCCAGCTGCAGGTTGAGCATGTAGCCGCGCCGCGGCCGCAGCAGGTCATCGACGCGCCGTCGTGTCCATGAATAGTTCAGCGTCAGCGCCTCAAGGTTGTCCACCGGACCGGCTGCCAGGGATTGCTCTTCGGTTTGAAGCTTCAGAGACCAGTCCAGTTCGCGCTCGGGCGAACGCCAGGAACGCTGGGCGATCAGACCCAGGCGACGGGTCACCAGTTCCTCGATGTCGCTGCGGGAGGTTTCGACACCGACGCGGTTGCGCCAGCCGCCCGGTTCCGGCAGCAGGGCCAGTTCGCTGCGCAGGGTCTGTTCCTTGCGGTCGGCGCGCAGCCGCGTGACGCTTTGCCAGCCGGGCCTGAAGGTGTTGTAGCGGGTGAAGGCGGCCTCGCCCCGCGGGCCGCTGTCGGTGCTGATGCCGGCGCCAAGGTCGATTTTCATCGCCGGGTATTCCGTCAGCAGCACGCGCACGGTCGCCGCAGCGGCCTGCGCCGCTTCGGTGTCTATGCTGACCGATGCGCTGCTGAAGAAGCCGCTGCCCTGCAGTTCCGACTGGTAGCGCAGCAGGTCTTCGTGGCGGTAGCGCTGTCCGGTGTGGAACCGGCGCAGGTTGTCGACCAGCGTTCGCGGATAACGCTCCAGGCCTTCGATTTTCAGTTCCCCGTAGCGGAACAACGGTCCGCTGTCGGCGGTGACCGCAATTTCCACGCTTGCGGCCCCGGCATCGACTTCGGCGCGGCTGGCGGTGACGCGCGCCGCTGGATAACCGTCGAGCTGGAGGCTGCGCAGCAACGCATCCTTGGCTTCGTCCCAGGCCCGCTGGCTGAATTCTGTTCCCGGACGCAGCCGCCAGCGCCTGCGCAACTGGTCGAGTCGGTCGGCGTCCTCCTGTTCGATCGCGCCGGTGATGCGCACATCGGCCGAGGCGACCCTTGCCCGCGGGCCGGGCTGCACTGAAATGTGGAGCAGCGTCAGCGCGCCCTCGCGACGGCTGTCGACGCGGATGCCGGGGGAGAAATGGCCGGCAGTGGCGAGCAGCGCGCGTGCATCTTCGGCGGCGCGTGCCGCCAGCCGATCGATGATTTCTTCGTCGAGGTCGCTGCGGTTGCGGTAACGGAATACGTCGAGATGCTCTTCGAGCAGCGGGCGGATGTCTTCCGGCGCATCGAGTTCCACCCGCCAGCCCGGCTCGCCGGAGTGGGCGGGCGGCGGACTGCAGACGAGTG
>JAEYXO010000260.1 GCA_023431245.1 Pseudomonadota bacterium
GTGCGGGTGCAGGACGCGCTGGAGTTCTCCTGGGCGGGTGAAACCGCGCGCCATGTCGGCACGGTCGTTCATCGCTGGCTGCAGCGCATTGCCGGGGACGGCGCGGCGGCCTGGGATGGCCCGCGCATCGGGGCGCAGCTGCCGGCGATACGCGCGGCGCTTGCGGCGCAGGGAGTCGGCGACGGCGAGCTCGCCGATGCGGCCGCGCGGGCGTCGCGGGCGCTGGCCAACTGCATTGCCGATGAACGCGGCCGGTGGATCCTTGGCCGCCAGGACCAGGCCCGTTCGGAGTGGCGCCTGACCGGCGTCAGCGGCGGCCAGCTGGTGAACATCGTGATTGACCGCAGTTTTGTCGATGCCGCGGGCGTGCGCTGGATCATCGATTACAAGACCAGCGTGCATGAGGGCGCCGACATCGACGCCTTTCTCGACAACGAGCGCGAACGCTACCGCGGCCAGCTCGAGCGTTACGCGCGGATGCTCCGCGCCGGCGGCGAACAGCGCATCAGGCTGGGACTTTATTTTCCGCTGCTCGGCGGCTGGCGCGAGTGGGACTGCGCGCCTGATTGACGGCGCGCATCCGCCGCCGCAGCGGTTGCAGCTGTGCCGGATAACAATTAGCATGAAACCCGCTCTGGCGCATTCCGCCGTTCCGTGGCAAATCAAAACAGAATCGAGGAGAACAGCAATGATCGTCCGCACCCTTTTTTCCGGAGGCCTCGCCGCGCTTGCTCTTGCCGCGGCGCAGTTCATTCCCGCCACCGCGCATGCGCAGGGCAAGTTTCCCGATCGCACGCTGCGCCTGGTGGTGCCCTTCGCGCCCGGCGGCGTCAACGACATCATCGGCAGGCGCTGGGCCCAGGACCTGTCGAAGGCGCTGGGACAGAACGTGATCGTCGAGAACCGTGCCGGCGCCTCGGGCGCGATCGGCGCGATGGAGGTTTCGCGTTCGAAGCCCGACGGCTACACGCTGCTGATCGCCAACACCACGACCCATGTGCTGAATCCCCTGGGCAATCCCAAGCTCGGTTATGACCCGCTGAAGGATTTCACCGCCCTCGGCATCATCACGCTGGTGCCCACCGGCGTCGCCGTGCATCCCTCGATGCCGGTGAAGAACCTGAAGGAGCTGATCGCCTTTGCAAAACGCAATCCGGGCAAGCTGTCCTTCGGCTCCGCGGGCACCGGCAGCATCACCCATCTCACAGGCGAATTGTTCAAGAAGCTCAACGGTGACCTGAAGATCGTGCATGTGCCGTACAAGGGCGCGGGTCCCGGCCTGACCGACCTCATTGCGGGCCATATCCCGATGTACACCCCGACCATCAGCCCGGCGCCGCTCGAGTACCACAAGCAGGGCAGGCTGCGCATGCTGGCGATCTGCGCCGAGGAGCGGCTGAAGGCGGTGCCCGATGTGCCGACGGCGCCGGAAGCCGGCATGCCGGAACTCGTGGTGCAGGCCTTCAACGCGATATTCCTTGCGCCGGGCACGCCGAAGCCGCTGGTCGATGTATTGCACCAGGCGAACCAGAAAGTGCTGGCCAACGCCGACATGCAGGATTTCCTGCGCAGGGCCGGCGCCGAACCCGTGACCACGTCCTCGCCGGAGCGCGCGACCCAGTTCATCCAGAAGGAGCTGCAGCGCTGGGGACCGATCG
The DNA here is from genome assembly GCA_023431245.1 of Pseudomonadota bacterium. Lineage (GTDB taxonomy): Bacteria > Pseudomonadota > Gammaproteobacteria > Burkholderiales > SG8-41. The sequence continues at coordinate 1,659 of JAEYXO010000260.1, forward strand.
TGCGCGAAGCGGGCGGTGAGCAGTAAACTTATAACTATTTGATTTTATTGGATATTTTATGAAATCCTGCTGGATCGTCACGCGCGACCACAAAAACGTGCTCGAGTACCGCGATGTGCCGCAGCCGCAGCCCAGGGCCGGCGAGATCGTCATCAAGGTCATGGCTTCGGCGCTCAACCGCGGCGAAATGTTTGTCGGCGGCGTGGTGCATGGCGGCCCGGAGAAACTCGGCGGCAACGAAGCCTCGGGCACAGTGCACGCCGTCGGTGAGGGTGTGACCGGCGTCAAGGTCGGCGATGCGGTCTTCGGGCGCGTGCGCGGCGGCTTTGCCGAATACGCGGTGATGGATGCGACGCAGATCATGATCAAGCCGGAGCGCCTGTCCTGGGAGCAGGCCGCCGCGGTGCCGGTGAGCTACATCACGGCCTGGGAGATGATTTACCAGTTCGGCAAGCTGCAGAAGGGCGAAACCCTGCTGATCATGGGCGCTTCCTCCGGCGCCGGCGTCGCCAGCATCCATCTCGCCAAACTGATCGGCGCGCGCTCGATCGGCACCTCCGGCTCGCAGCAGAAGCTCGGGCAGCTGAAGGCGGCCGGCCTTGATGTCGGCATCGCCACGCGCAAGCCGGATTTCGCCGCGCAGGTGCGCGAGCTGACCGGCGGCAAGGGTGTGGACCTGGTGATCAACGGCGTCGGCGGCTCGGTGTTCGCCGAGTGCCTGCGTACGCTGGGTTTCCGCGGCCGGCTGGCGACGGTGGGTTATGTCGACAATGTGTTCAAGGCGGAAATCGACCTCAATGCCGTGCACGCCTGGCGGCTGGAGATCTTCGGTGTCTCCAACGCCCATCTGCCCGCAGCGGGCAAGGCCGAGGCTGCGGCCGGCTTCAAGCGCGACGTGCTGCCGGCGCTGGTCGACGGCCGCATCGTGCCGCTGGTCGACAAGGTGTATTCCTTCGACGAACTGCCGGCCGCGAAGGAACGCATGGATACGAGCGGCATGGTGGGCAAGATTGCCGTCAGGATCGGCTGACGTCTCTGCATTGATAAAAAAGCCGTCTGGCCGGTTCCGGCCGGGCGGACGGCGGTTTTTTTTGTGGGCC
>JAEYXO010000271.1 GCA_023431245.1 Pseudomonadota bacterium
AGTCGCTGGAAGCCACGGTGCAGGCGGGGCAGGCTGCTGTCGAGCAGGCGCGCATACAGCTCGATTTTACGAGGATTGTCGCGCCGATCAGCGGGCGTACCGGCCAGCTGGCGGTGCGTGCCGGCAACCTGGTTTCGGCGTCCGGCGGCGGAGTGCCGCTGGTGACGATCAACAGCACGGATCCCGTGCTGGTGAGCTTCAGTATTCCGGAGCGCCAGCTCGAGGACATCCGGCGTTACCAGAACGAGAAGGACATGCGCATCGAGATTCTGCCCGACCGGTCGGGTCCTCCGGCAGCTACGGGCAAGCTGGTGTTCGTCGACAACACCGTAACGCCGCAGACGGGCACGGTGCTGCTGAAGACGCGCGTGGACAACCAGAAAGAGGCCATCTGGCCCGGGCAGTTCGTCAATGTGCGCGTGGTGCTGACGGTCGAGCCTGAGGCGGTGGTGGTGCCGGAGGTTGCCGTGCAACCCGGCCAGAGCGGGCCGTTTGTCTACCTTGTCGATGCAGACAGCAAGGTTGAAGTCCGCCCGGTCAAGGTGTCGCGCCAGCTGGGCAACGAGGTGGTCATCGGAGAAGGCGTCAAGGCGGGAGACCATGTCATCACCGAGATTCCGCAGGCGCTGCGGCCCGGGGCCACGGTACGGCTGGCCGAAGACGCCGGCGGTGGCGGAGAAAAACGCAAGGGCAAGGGCGGCAAGAAGGGCGAAGGCAAGGGCAAGGCGCAGGCCGCTGAGGGCGACGCCGCAAAACCGGCGGCTGCCCGGTAGAGCCCATTCCTGTAAACCGGCACTGAAGATTTCGGGAGCAACATCATGAACGTTTCGCGAATTTTCATCGTCAGGCCGGTGGCAACCACCGTGCTGGTTGCCGCAATCATCATCTTCGGATTGCTGGCCTTCCGGTCCTTGCCGGTCAATGAGCTGCCGAACGTGGATTTCCCGACCATTTCGGTGACTGCGGATCTGCCCGGCGCCAACCCGGACAACATGGCGACCACGGTGGCGACGCCTCTGGAGCGGCAGTTCAGCCAGATTGCCGGCGTCGATTCGATGAGCTCGGTCAGCAGCACCGGACGGACGCGCATCACCCTGCAGTTCACGCTTGACCGCAACATCGATTCTGCGGCCCAGGACGTGCAGACCGCCATCGCGCAAACCCTGCGCCGCCTGCCCGAAGGCATGGACCCTCCGACGCTGCGCAAGGTCAATCCCGCTGATTCACCGATCCTCTACCTGGCGTTGACGGCGCAGACGCTGCCGCTGCCGGCGCTGGACGAATTCGCGGATACATACATCGCGCAGCGGTTTTCGATGGTCAACGGCGTTGCGCAGGTTCAGGTGTTCGGTTCGCAGCGTTACGCGGTGCGCGTGTTCCTCGATCCTGAGGCGATGTCCAAGCGCGGCCTTGGTCTGGAGCGTGTGGTGAGCGCGATCCAGAATGCCAACAGCAACCTGCCTTCCGGCGTACTGCAGGGCACGGCGCGCGACTTCACCGTGAAATCCTCGGCGACCCTGCAGCGCGCCGACAACTTCAACAACCTGATCGTGGCCTACAAGGACGGCATGCCGGTGCGCCTCTCTGATGTGGGCAAGGCGGTTGATGGCATCGAGAACGCGAAGATCAAGAGCTGGCTCAACAACGAACGCTCGATCGCGCTCGCGGTTTATCGCCAGCCCGGCGCCAATACCGTCGATGTCGCGCGCAGCCTGAGGGCGCTGTTCCCGGAAATCGAGGCCAATGCGCCTCCGGGTGTCCGGATCCACATCGTCAACGACCGCTCCGAATTCATCGAATCATCGATCCGTGAAGTCGAGTTCCATCTGATCCTGTCCATGGTGCTCGTCGTGCTGGTGATCATGGTGTTCCTGCGCAATGTGCGCTCGACGCTGATCACCGCATTGATCCTGCCCACGTCGATCGTGGCGACTTTCGGGGTGATGTACGTGCTGGGATACAGCCTGAACAACCTTTCGCTGATGGCGATCATCCTGGCCGTCGGATTCGTCGTGGACGATGCGATTGTCGTGCTGGAAAACATCACGCGGCACATGGAGATGGGCAAGGACCGGATGACGGCCGCCCTCGAGGGGGCACAGGAAATCGGCTTTACCGTGCTGTCGATGACCGTGTCGCTTGCGGCCGTATTCATCCCCATCCTGTTCATGGAGGGCATGCTCGGTCGCCTTTTCCGCGAGTTTGCGGTCAGTGTCGGCGTCGCCGTGCTGGTTTCCGGGGTGATATCGCTTTCGATGACGCCGATGATGTGCAGCCTGATGCTCAAGGCTGAGCATGAAGAAAAACACGGCCGCGTTTATATGGCGCTCGAGCGCATGTTTGACTGGATGCGGGATGTCTATGGCAGCAGCCTGCGCTGGACGATACGCCGCTCCGGCCTGATGCTGTTTGTATCTGCGGTCTTTCTGGTGCTGACCGTGGTGATTTACCAGGCGGTGCCACAGGGTTTCATTCCGCGCCAGGACACCGGGGTGTTCTTCGGCAATACCCGTGCCCCCGAAGGGATACCGTTTGCTGAACTGGAAAAGCGGCAGGCCAAGGTTGCCGAGATCATCCAGGGCAATCCGAATGTCGAGGCGGTGATGTCCACCGCAGGGCAGGGCACCGGCGGCGTGGTCGGCAGCAACATCGGCCGGATCATCGTCCGCCTCAAGCCGCGAGAGGAACGTACGACGGGTGCTGACGGCGTGATACAGGAACTGCGGCGTGCGTTTGCGGGTGGCGGCCAGGGTTTGCGCGTGTTCATGAATAATCCGCCGGCAATTCGCATCGGCGGCCTGATCAGCACCAGTGATTACCAGCTGGTGCTGCAGGGTGCAAACCAGAAGCAGCTCTACGAAGCCAGTCAGGAACTGGAAGGACGGCTTCGCGAATCCCGCATGCTGCAGGACGTGAATTCCAGCCTGGAAGTCAGCAATCCGGAAATCCAGATCGAGATCGACCGTGATCGTGCGGCCGTGCTCGGGATTTCACCGCAGCAGGTCGAGTCTGCGCTCTATAACGCCTATGGCGGGCGCAGAATCAGCACTCTTTACGGCTCGACGGACCAGTACAACGTGCTGCTTGAACTCGATCCGAAATTCCAGCGCGACATCAATGCGCTGCGTTCGCTGTTTGTGCAGTCTTCCACCGGGCAAATGGTGCCGATCCAGGCGGTGGCCGACATCAGGATGGGCGTGGGCCCGGTCTCCGTCAGCCACTACGGGCAATTGTTGTCGGTTGTTCTCTCATTCAACCTTGCACCCGGCAATTCGATTGGCGATGCGGTGACGCACGTCAAGGAAATTGCCGGCGGTTCTTTGCCCGCGGGCGTGACATATTCGGTGGCCGGCAATGCGCAGGCATTTGAGGAGGCGTTCCGGACGTTGCCGGTATTGCTGCTGATCACGGTGCTGGTGATTTACATGGTGCTGGCGGTGTTGTACGAGCATTACGGCCACCCCGTCACGATTCTGACGGCTCTGCCATTTGCCGGTTTCGGTGCACTGCTGATGCTGCTGATCGCGGGGCAGGAGCTGAACGTATTCAGTTTCGTGGGCATCATCCTGCTGGTCGGCTTGGTCAAGAAGAACGGCATCATGATGGTCGACTTTGCAATCCAGATGCAGCGGGAGAAGGGGATGTCGGCTGCCGATGCGATTGTTGAAGCATCGATTGTCCGTTTCCGCCCCATCATGATGACAACCATGGCCGCGATTTTTGCCACGCTGCCACTCGCATTCGGCACCGGGATCGGTTCCGAAATGCGCCAGCCTCTGGGTATTGCCGTCGTTGGCGGCCTTGTGTTCTCGCAGATGCTTACCCTGTATGTGACGCCCACGTTCTATGTCAGCATGGACCGTTTTGCGCACTACTTCCGCAAGGATCGAGGCCCCGTTCCCGCAGTGGGCAGGTAAGGCGCAAAAAATATTGCGCAGGGGGTATTGCGCTGTCCGAAAAACTCTCGGATAATCGCGGGCTTCGCTGATGCGTGACTTCAAGAACTGCCAGATTTCTGAAGGTCAGCGGAGGGCCGGAAAAAGTAGTTTTTGGGTGTTGACAGCGTTAAAAATACCCAGCTATAATTCAAGGCTTGATTGATCGGGCGCGGGGTGGAGCAGTCTGGCAGCTCGTCGGGCTCATAACCCGAAGGTCATAGGTTCAAATCCTATCCCCGCTACCAACGTTCTTTAAAAATATACAGCCGATAAGTGTGGGCACTTG
>JAEYXO010000322.1 GCA_023431245.1 Pseudomonadota bacterium
TTCGTGATCAAGAACAGCGCCGCGGCCTATGCCGGTGCGGGGCTGTCCAACATCGGGCAGAGCACCGGCAACATCCGCACCATCACCCAGTCCCAGAACAAGCGCATCGACGTTGCGCTCGACAACGTCAGCCTGGCCCTGATGCAGGCGATCACGGACCGTCTCTACGCCGATTTCGTCGAACGCATGAAGACCGGCGGCCGCGAGGTCGTGCCGTTCGAGCAGGTCGCCCAGCGCGAGGCCTTCCGCCGCATCGCCATTGCCGAAACCAAAGCCGGCGCCGCCTATACCGTGAGCCCGACCGGGGACCAGCGCCATTTCATCGTGATGGCGCCAACCGGCATGCCGCTGTGGTTCGTGCACGGCGACCAGCTCGGCAACCTCGGCCCGTTCCAGATCGACAACTGGAAGGCGATCAGCACTGTTTCGCACGAGTTGCAGGCGACCGCGGTGACGGCGCAGGTCATCGTCGATTTTGCGCGCATGGAAAGCTCCGGCCGCAGCAACTGGTCGTCGCGAGCCAGTGTCGGTGCCGATCCGCAGCTGTCGATTGCGGCGCATCACACGGTCCTGACGGCGTTTCATGCGACACGACCGGAGATCGGCGAATTTTCATGGGCGCGGCTGAAATCGCTGGCGCCCGTTGCCGGCGACTATGCCACCGTGCGCCAGGGCGACGGCTACAGCACGGCCGGACTGGCCAATGCGATGACCATGGTCACCGGCCTGCAGGGCGTGCAGATCTCGCGTGACCGGCTGACCTTTGTTGCCGATCCGGCCAGGTACGCGGGGCTCGCGCTGGGCGGGGGTTTCGGCGCCAACGCGCTGATGGCCGGTGTGATGCAGGCCAGGCCCTGAACGGTCGCCGCGCTTCGCGTTGAATTTGCGGGTGATCGGCCTCATCATGGGGCCGTTGCCGGACCGCCGGCCAGGAGTTTTCCATCATGGGCAGGACAATCATCAGCACGGATGCCGCGCCGCAGGCGATCGGCACCTATTCCCAGGCCGTGCGCTGCGGCGACACCGTATATCTGTCGGGGCAGATCGGCCTGGATCCGGCGACGATGCAGATGGTCGAGGGCATCGATGCGCAGATCCGCCGCGTGTTCGACAACCTGAAGGCGGTTGCGGCCGCTGCCGGCGGCAGCCTCGATGACTGCGTCAAGGTCAACGTCTACCTGACCGACCTCGGGCATTTCGCGAAGGTCAACGAAATCATGGCGACGTACTTCCGCGAGCCCTATCCGGCGCGCGCCGCGATCGGTGTCGTCAGCCTGCCGCGCAATGCGCTGGTCGAAGTCGATGCCGTGATGCACCTCGGCTGAGGGCGCACCGGCGTGGCGGCTGAGGGACGCAAACCCGCGGCACGCCCGCGCCGCCCGGCCGCCGCCGCGAAGCCGGCGCTGCCCGGCATCGGCGGCGCCACGGCCGACCGGCTGGCGAAGCTCGGCATCCGCCGCCGTTTTGATCTCGTGCTGCACCTGCCGCTGCGTTACGACGACGAAACGCGGCTGTGTCCACTGGGCGAAGCGCTGCCGGGCGCCGAGCTGCTGGTGCAGGGCGAGGTCATCGACTGCGACATCAAGTACCGGCCCAAACGCCAGCTGGTCTGCCGCATCAGCGACGGCAGCGGCGAACTGACGCTGCGTTTTCTCAATTTCTACGGCAGTCAGGTGAAGACGCTGGCAGTGGGCAGCCATCTGCGCGTGTACGGCGCCGTGCGCCTCGGCCATTTCGGGCCGGAGATGGTGCATCCGCGTTATCGCGTGCTCGACGCCGATGCGCCGGTCGCTGAAGCACTGACGCCGGTGTATCCGACGACAGCGGGGCTGGGCCAGGACAGCCTGCGGCGGATGATCACGCGCGCGCTCGCCGACGAATCGCTGGCGGAAACCCTGCCGCAGCCGCTGCTCGACGCGCTGGGACTGCCGGCCTTCGAATCCGCGGTGCGCCTGCTGCACAACCCGCCGCCGGACGTCGCCCAGGCGACCTTGCAGGGGCGTACCCACCCGGCGTGGCGGCGCATGAAGTTCGACGAGCTGCTGGCACAGCAGCTGTCGATGCGCGTGCATTACCGGCGGCGGCGCGCGGCCGGCGCGCCGGTGCTTGCCGCGCGCGGGCGGCTGGTCGACGCGCTGCTGAAGCGGCTGCCGTTCCGGCTGACGCGGGCGCAGAACACGGTGCTCGCGCAGATCCGCGCCGACCTCGGTGAGGCGCATCCGATGCAGCGTCTGCTGCAGGGCGACGTCGGCAGCGGCAAGACCGTCGTGGCCGCGCGCGCCGCGCGGCAGTGCGTGGAGGACGGTTTTAAGGCCGCAGTGATGGCGCCGACCGAAATCCTCGCCGAGCAGCATTACCGCAAGTTCGCCGACTGGCTGGAGCCGCTCGGCATCCGCGTCGCATGGCTGTCTGGCGGATTAAAAAATAAAGTTAAAAAACAGGAACACATTAATGTTTCCGGAGGCGAGGCCCAGGTTGTCGTCGGCACCCATGCCCTGTTCGAAGATGCCGTGGTGTTCAACAAGCTGGGTCTCGCGATCATCGACGAGCAGCACCGCTTCGG
>JAEYXO010000349.1 GCA_023431245.1 Pseudomonadota bacterium
GCGCGGCCAAGCGATTCAAGAAGCTGGGCAGCGGCGCGTTCAAGCGCAGTTCCTCGAACCTGCGCCACATCCTTACCAAGAAGAGCACCAAGCGCAAGCGTCACCTGCGCGGCACGACCATGGTGCATGATTCCGACCAGCGCGCAGTCCGCGCGATGCTGCCTTACTGATCGGGGAGACGAGCCATGCCAAGAGTCAAACGTGGAGTCATCGCCCGCAAGGCGCACAAGAAGGTCCTGAAGGCTGCCAAGGGGTTCCGCGGCCGCCGCAACAACGTATTCCGCATCGCCAACGAGGCGGTCATGCGCGCAGGGCAGTATGCCTATCGCGACCGTCGAACCAAGAAGCGCGAATTCCGCGCCCTGTGGATTGCCCGTATCAATGCGGCAGCCCGTGAGCACGGCATGACCTACAGCGTGTTCATGAACGGCCTCAAAAAGGCGGCAATCGAGGTGGACCGCAAGGTGCTTGCCGACATCGCCGTGTTCGACAAGCCGGCTTTCCAGCGGTTTGTGGAGCAGGTCAGGACGAGCATCGGCGCCTGAGCTTCAATGCCCGGAAAAGGAGGCTCGACGAGCCTCCTTTTTTTTCACTGAATTGCGCTACCATTCACCCATGCAGGAACTCGACAAGCTTGTGGCAGAGGCAATGGCGCTGTTTGGCGGCATCGACGACGCCGATGCGCTCGAGCAGGCCAAGGCGCGGTACGTCGGCAAGTCCGGAGCGCTGACCGAGCTGCTCAAGGGTTTGGGCAAGCTGCCCGCAGCGGAACGTCCCGCGGCCGGAGCGCGCATCAACGTCGCGAAGCAGCAACTGGAAGAGGCCCTCAACGCCCGTCGCGAGCTCATTGCAGCTCGTGAACTGGAGGCGCGGCTTGCCGGAGAGTCCATCGATGTGACCCTGCCGGGACGAGGCAGAGGCATGGGGGGGCTGCACCCGGTCAGCCGCACCATGGAACGCATCGAGATGCTGTTCCGCTCGATCGGCTTCGAGGTGGCCGACGGACCGGAGATCGAGACCGATTTCTACAATTTCACCGCGCTGAACCAGCCCGAGAATCATCCGGCCCGTTCGATGCACGACACCTTCTACCTTGCCGGCGGCAAGCACCTGTTGCGCACTCATACCTCGCCGATACAGATCCGCTACATGGAGCAGCGGCAGCCGCCGATCCGCATCATTGCGCCGGGTCGCGTTTATCGTGTCGATTCCGATGCCACGCACTCGCCGATGTTTCACCAGGTCGAGGGATTGTGGATCGACGAGAGCGTCAGTTTTGCCAACCTGAAGGGCGTGCTGGTCGATTTTTTCCAGCGTTTTTTCGAGAATCCGGAGCTGAAAATCCGTTTCCGGCCGTCGTTCTTCCCGTTTACCGAGCCTTCTGCGGAAATCGACATGAGTTTCGGCGACGGCTGGCTCGAGGTCGGCGGTTGCGGCATGGTGCATCCCAATGTGCTGCGCAACGTCGGCATAGACAGCGGGCGTTACCAGGGTTTTGCCTTCGGTCTGGGACCTGACCGGCTGACGATGCTGCGTTATGGCGTCAAGGACCTGCGCTTGTTCTACGAGAATGATCTGCGTTTTCTGAAGCAATTTGTGTGAGCGGCAGCCGGAATGAAAATCTCAGAACACTGGCTGCGTGAACTGGTCGACCCGGAACTGTCTACTGAACAGCTTTCGGATCTGCTGACTTTTGGCGGCGTGGAGGTTGAGGCCATCGATCCCGCCGCCCCGCCGTTCGACCGCGTGGTGGTCGCCGAGGTGCTGTCCGTGGAGAAGCATCCGCAGGCGGACCGGCTGAATGTCTGCCAGGTGAATGCCGGCACGGCACCGCTGACCATCGTTTGTGGCGCGCCTAACGTCCGCGCCGGGATGCGCGTCCCCGCGGCATTGCCCGGCGCAAGGCTCCCGGGCATGGAAATCAAGCTGGCGAAGGTGCGCGGCATCGAATCCGGCGGCATGCTCTGTTCCGCACGGGAACTGGGTCTCAGCGAGGACGCGGAAGGGCTGCTCGAACTCCATGCGGATGCCGTGAGCGGCATGGCGGTGCGTGATCTGCTAGATCTTGACGACCAGGTGCTGACCACCAAGCCGACGCCCAACCGCGGCGATTGCCTGAGCGTTCTCGGCATGGCGCGGGAGGTGGCAGCGCTGAGCGGTGCAGCACTGAAATGGACAACGCCGCAGGCGCTGATACCGCAGATCGAAGACCGAGTGGCGGTCACGGTGGAGGCCGGCAGTGATTGCCCGCTGTATAGCGCCCGCATCATCCGCGGCGTCAATGCCGCTGCGGCAACCCCGGACTGGATGCTGCGGCGTCTCGCGCGCGGCGGCATCCGGGCAATCAGCGCAGTGGTCGATGTGACCAACTACGTGCTGCTCGAAATGGGGCAGCCGCTGCATGCCTTCGATGCCTCGCGCGTGGACGGCGGCCTCAGCGTGCGCCGCGCGCGCAACGGTGAAACGCTGGGATTGCTCAACGGCACGATGCTGAAGCTGGATCCCGGACATCTGGTCATCGCCGATGCACGCCAGCCCCTGGCGCTGGCAGGCATCATGGGTGGTGAATCCAGCGGCGTCACCCGGGATACGCAGGATGTCATTCTGGAGAGTGCTTTTTTCGTGCCGGAAATCATCGCCGGCAAGACGCGCGAACTGGGCTTCGGTTCGGATTCTGCCTACCGTTTCGAACGCGGCGTCGACTTTGCGGGTACGCGCAGCGCGATGGAGCGTGCCTCTCGGCTGATCCAGCAGATCTGCGGCGGCAAGGCAGGGCCGGTGGTCGAGGCCCGCGCAGCCCTGCCGGCACGTCATCCGGTGAAACTGCGGCTGGCCCGTGCTGCCCGGGTTCTGGGATTTTCCGTCGATGCTGCATCCGCGATGTCGATCCTGGGGCGGCTGGGGTGTCAGCCGGTGCTGTCCGGCGATACGATCGAGGCAGTGCCGCCGAGCCACCGCTTTGACATCGGCATTGAAGAAGACCTGATCGAAGAACTGGCGCGTGTCACCGGTTATGACCGGATTCCGGCGAAATCACCGCTGGCTCCGGCCGCCATGCTGCCGGTGACGGAGACGGCGCGCGGACCGATGGGTGTCCGCCGCATGCTGGCCGCGCTCGACTACCAGGAAGTCGTCACCTACAGCTTCGTGGATCGCTCATGGGAGCAAGACCTGTGCGGCAATTCCGACCCCGTCGCGCTGGCCAATCCGATTGCAAGCCAGATGAGCGTGATGCGCTCCAGCCTGATCGGCGGACTGATTGACGCGGTGGTTTTCAATGCCAGCCGCAAACAGACACGGGTGCGCCTGTTCGAGGTCGGGCGCTGTTTCCTGAACCTTCCGGATTATCCTCAGCCGATGCGTGCGGCTGCCGTGGCATTCGGCGAGGCGCAGCCGCGCCAGTGGGGCAGTGCCGCCCGCAGCGCCGATTTTTTCGATTTGAAGGCTGATCTCGAAGCATTGCTCCAGCCGGCGGTCGCGTCCTTCGTTCCGGATTCCCATCCGGCGCTGCATCCGGGAAAGTCGGCACGGGTCGTTATGTCTGGCAGAAACGTCGGCTGGATCGGGGAATTGCACCCGCGCTGGCAGCGGAAGTATGATTTGCCGGCGGCTCCGGTGCTGTTCGAAATTGAATGGGATGCCCTCGAGGCACGGCATTTGCCGGCGTGCGGGGAGATGCCCAGGTTCCCGGCGATACGGCGTGACCTGGCGGCAGAATTCGAAGAAAACGTCCGCTTTGGCGACATCCGCGAGGCGCTCGAACAGTCCGGTCTGGCCATTTTGCGGGACGTTACGGTGTTCGATTTATACCGTGGCGAGGGGGTCCAAAAAGGGAAAAAAAGTCTTGCATTCAGTGTGTTATTGCAGGATACTCATAAGACCTTGACGGACGCAGAAGCTGAAAAAGCGATGACAAGGCTGCGCCAGATTCTGCAAGAAAAGTTTAACGCGAAGCTTCGTTGAGAGGGGACAAGATGACGTTAACTAAAGCGGAACTCGCCGACCTTCTGTTCGAGAAGGTGGGTTTCAACAAGCGCGAAGCCAAGGATATGGTGGAGTCCTTCTTCGACGAAGTTCGCCATGCGCTGGAGAACGGCAGGGGTGTCAAGTTGTCCGGATTCGGCAATTTCCAGCTGCGCGACAAGCCGCAGCGGCCCGGCCGCAATCCCAAAACCGGCGAGGAAATACCCATTTCCGCGCGCCGTGTCGTCACGTTCCACGCATCACAAAAACTGAAGTCGATGGTGGAACAGCACTTCCATGGAAGCCAGCGGAAGCCTTAAGGTCCAGCTCCCGCCGATCCCGGCAAAACGGTATTTCACCATCGGTGAAGTCAGCGAACTGTGCGGCGTAAAGCCGCACGTTCTGCGTTACTGGGAGCAGGAGTTCACCCAGCTGCGGCCGGTCAAGCGCCGCGGCAACCGGCGTTATTACCAGCACCATGAAGTCCTGCTGATACGCCGCATCCGGGAACTGCTCTACGATCAGGGATTCACCATCAGCGGTGCGCGCAACCGCCTTGATGAGCTGGCCAACGATCCGGCACGCCATTCGCGGAACCCGGGGCCAGCCGCTGTTGCCAAGCCGGCGCTCGCCCAATTGCGGCAGGAAATCAGGAAGGTGATCGACCAGTTGCGGGCTTGAGCCGTGACGCGGAAACTGCTTTCCGCTGATGTATAATCCGCCTCCTCGGGGCGTAGCGCAGCCTGGTAGCGTACCTGCATGGGGTGCAGGTGGTCGGAGGTTCAAATCCTCTCGCCCCGACCAGATCAGTCAAAGGGTTCCGTCAAGGGACCCTTTTTCATTCCGTGCACCCGGAAGCTGGCCTTGGCGTGCCGGCGGTTCCGTGGAAAGTCCGGCTTGATCGCCAGCCCGCAATCCCGAAGCTGTTACAGTGCGCGCCATGAAACCCTATGCCGCACTGAATCCCGAACTGATCCTCGATGCCATCGAATCCTGCTGCGGCCTGCGCTGCGACGGCCGGCTGCAGGCCCTCAACAGCTATGAAAACCGCGTCTACCAGGTGTGGCTGGAGGACGGGCAATCC
>JAEYXO010000360.1 GCA_023431245.1 Pseudomonadota bacterium
AGCCGACGCTGGCCAACCGCCGGCTCGCCTTCGACCGCCTGCGCGACCGCGAAAACGTGGTCAAGCTGTTCGAGCTGCTCGGCCCGCGTTACGCCAAGCGCAACGGCGGCTACCTGCGCATCCTCAAATTCGGTTTCCGCAAGGGCGACAATGCGCCGATGGCCTATGTCGAACTGCTTGACCGGCCGGAAGCGGCGGAAGCCAAGCCGGAAACCGCAGCCTGAGCGGCGCGGAACCGAACAAAAAAGCCGGGCGATGCTCGGCTTTTTTTATGATGCAAGCGCCTCGGAATTCAAAAAATACTTTAAAAACGAATACTTATAATCATTCTGCTCAGGTGATCAGGATTACGCGGTAGTCGTTGACGTTGGTGCGTGTGGGGCCCGTCACGATGAGATCGCCGGTTGCCTCGAAAAAACGGTAGGCATCATTGCGGTCAAGCAGCGCCGAGCCATCAAGCTGCCGGCTGCGCGCGCGCTGCAGTGTCGCGGGGTCCAGGATTGCGCCGGCATTGTCTTCGGAGCCGTCGATGCCGTCGGTGTCGCAGGCCAGCGCATGGATGTCCGGCGCGCCCTCGAGATCGATCGCCAGTGACAGCAGGAACTCGGCGCAGCGCCCGCCGCGTCCTTCGCCGCGGACGGTGACCGTGCATTCGCCGCCGGAAATCAGCGCCACCGGCGGCTGCCAGGGCGTTCCGTGCTGCCGGATCTGCCGCGCCAGCGCCGCATAGACTTTCGCAACCTCGCGCGCCTCGCCGGTCACCGAGTCGCCGAGTATCACCGGCTGCACGCCCTGATCCCGGAAAAACGCCGCCGCCGCCGCCAGCGACTGCTGCGCCGTGGCGATCACCCGGTTCTCCGTCTTGGCGAACAACCGGTCGCCGGGCTTCGGGGTTTCCGCAATCTCGCCGCGCATACCGCGGGCCAGATGTCCGGCGACTGCCGCGGGTGCCTTGACCGCATATCGCTCGAGTATGCCGACCGCGTCGCCATAGGTCGTCGGATCGGGCGCGCAGGGCCCGGATGCGATATGCGTCGGATCGTCGCCGGTGACGTCGGAGATCACCAGCGCATGCACCGGCGCGCGCGAGGCCGCGGCCAGGCGTCCGCCCTGGATCGCCGACAGATGCTTGCGTACCGTGTTCATGTACTGGATCGGCGCGCCCGAACGCAGCAGCTGCTGCGTGACCTGCTTCAGATCCGCCATCGTGATGCCGTCAGCGGGCAGCGACAGCAGGCTGGATCCGCCGCCTGAGACCAGCACCAGCAGCAGATCCTGTGCGGTCAGCGATTTCACCCTGCGCAGGATTTCGGATGCAGCCTGCTCCCCGGCGGCATCCGGCACCGGGTGCCCGGCTTCAAGCACGGTGATGCGGTTGGTCAGCAGGCCATGCCGGTAACGCGTGATCACCAGCCCTTCGAGCGGCGCCGCTGCGGGCCAGTTCTGTTCGACGGCGAGTGCCATCGCCGCGGCCGCCTTGCCGGCGCCGACCACCAGTGTCCGGCCCTTGGGCGGCAGGGGCAGATGGGCGGGAACGATGCGCAGCGGATCGGCGGCGGCCAGCGCCGCAGCGTAACTGTCTTCGAGCAGGCGGCGCGCATGCACCGTATTCACGGCAGCACCGACTTGAGGTGGATGCCGGTATGGCTGTCCGCGCAGGCTGCAATGGCCTCAGGCGGTCCCTCGGCGATGATGCGCCCGCCGCCATCGCCGCCCTCGGGGCCGAGGTCGATCACCCAGTCCGCGGTCTTGATCACGTCGAGATTGTGTTCGATGACGACGATGGTGTTGCCGTGGTCGCGTAGCCGGTGGAGAACACGCAGCAGCAGGTCGATGTCGTGGAAATGCAGGCCGGTCGTGGGTTCGTCGAGGATGTACAGCGTGCGCCCGGTGTCGCGCTTGGACAGTTCGAGCGCAAGCTTGACGCGCTGCGCCTCGCCGCCGGACAGCGTTGTCGCGCTCTGGCCGAGCGTGATGTAGCCGAGACCGACATCCATCATGGTCTGCAGCTTGCGGGCGATCGCCGGTACTGCCGCAAAAAACTCGAGTGCCTGCTCCACGGTCATGGCCAGCACATCGTGGACGGTTTTGCCCTTGTAGCGGATGTCCAGGGTCTCCCGGTTGTAGCGCATGCCGCGGCAGACGTCGCAGGACACATAGACATCGGGCAGGAAATGCATTTCGACCTTGAGCACGCCGTCGCCCTGGCAGGATTCGCAGCGTCCGCCCTTGACATTGAACGAGAAGCGCCCCGCGCCGTAACCTCTGGCGCGCGCTTCCGGCACGCCGGCGAAGAGGTCGCGGATCGGCGTGAACAGGCCGGTGTAGGTCGCCGGATTGGATCGCGGCGTGCGGCCGATCGGGCTCTGGTCGACATTGACGACCTTGTCGAAGAATTCAATGCCGTCGATTGCCGCGCAGGGCGCGGGTTCGACATTGCTGCCATGCAGTTCCCGGGCGACCGAGAGATACAGCGTATCGTTGACCAGCGTCGACTTGCCGGATCCGGAAACACCGGTGACACAGGTCAGCAGCCCCACCGGGATGCTGACACTGGCGTTTTTCAGGTTGTTGCCCGAGGCGCCCCGGATGGACAGCTGCCGCTGCGGATTGGCGCGGTGGCGCAGTGCGGGCACGTCGATGCGGCGGCGGCCCGACAGGTACTGCCCGGTCAGCGATTCGGGGTTGGCGCTGATGTCGGCCGGCGTGCCCTGGGCGATCACGCTGCCGCCGTGTTCTCCGGCGCCCAGTCCCATGTCGACGACATGGTCCGCACTCATGATCGCGTCCTGGTCGTGTTCGACGACGATGACCGAGTTGCCGATGTCGCGCAGCCGCCTGAGCATGCCCAGCAGGCGGGTGTTGTCGCGCTGATGCAGGCCGATCGACGGCTCGTCGAGCACATACATCACGCCGGTCAGCCCGGAGCCGATCTGGCTGGCCAGCCGGATGCGGTGCGCCTCGCCGCCGGACAGCGTGTCCGCCGAACGGTCCAGCGACAGGTAATCAAGGCCGACATCGACCAGGAAACGCAGCCTGCTGCGGATCTCGGCGGCGATTTTTTCGGCGATGGCCTGCCTGGCGCCGGTCAGCGACAGCTGTTCGAAGAAGCGCAGTGCGCGGCCGAGCTGCAGGGCTGACAGCGCGTAGATCGGCTGTCCGGAAACCATCACGTGCCGCGCCTCGACGCGCAGGCGGGTGCCGTCACAGTCCGGGCAGGTCTGGGTGTTCAGGTATTTCGCCAGCTCCTCGCGGACGACCGGCGAATCGGTTTCGCGGTAACGCCGCTCCAGGTTGGTGATCACGCCCTCGAAGGCATGTTCGCGGACATATGATTTTCCGCGTTCGCCGGCATAGGTGAAACGGATCTGGGTGCTGCCCGAGCCGTGAAGCACCGCCTGGCGCACGTTTTCCGGCAGTTCGCCGAAGGGCATTTCGATGTCGAAGCCGTAGTGTTCGGCGAGCCCCTGCAGCATCTGGAAGTAGAACTGGTT
>JAEYXO010000372.1 GCA_023431245.1 Pseudomonadota bacterium
GTCAACGGCCGCCAGGTCGGCAAGGATGCCTTCGTGGTCTACCTGTCGAAAACCTTTTAAGCGCAATCGAAATCCGGGGGCGACGCCGGGCGTCGCCCCCATCAACCGGGGACACAACATGAAACTCGTTACGGCCATCATCAAGCCATTCAAGCTCGACGAAGTACGGGAGGCCCTGTCCGCCATCGGCGTGACCGGCATCACCGTGACCGAGGTCAAGGGCTTCGGGCGGCAAAAGGGGCACACGGAACTCTACCGCGGCGCGGAATACGTGGTCGACTTCCTGCCGAAAATCAAAATCGAAGCGGCGATCAAGAGCGATCTGCTCGAGCAGGTGATCGAAGCCATCGAAAAATCCGCGAACACCGGCAAGATCGGCGACGGCAAGATTTTCGTCTCCGAGCTTGAGCAGGTGATCCGCATCCGCACCGGCGAAACCGGCGCTGACGCCCTTTGATTGGAGAACAAGATGAAAAAGATAATTGCAGCTCTGGCCCTGTTCGGCGTGCTCGGCTTTGCCGGAACACCGGTCATGGCGCAGGACAAGCCGGCCGAAGCACCGGCGGCAGCGGCAGCTGAAGCCGCGCCTGCGGCGGCACCTGCCGCTGCTCCGGCGGCGGCACCCGCAACCCCGGCAGCCGAAGCCCCGCCCAAGCTCGACACCGGCGACACCGCATGGATGCTGATTTCCACGGTGCTCGTCACGCTGATGGTGATCCCCGGCCTGGCTTTGTTCTATGCCGGCATGGTCCGCACCAAAAACGCGCTGTCCGTACTGATGCAGGTGTTTGCGGTGTTCTGCCTGATGGCTCTGCTGTGGGTGACCTACGGCTACAGCCTTGCACTTGTCGGTGACGGCCAGTTCTTCGGCTCCCTCGACAAGCTGTTCCTCGCCGGGATCACCGTGGACACGCTGAAAGGCACCATACCCGAGTTCCTGTTCGTCAACTTCCAGCTCACTTTCGCGGCCATCACCCCGGCGCTCATCGTCGGCGCCTATGCCGAACGGATGAAGTTCTCCGCGGTGCTGCTGTTCATGGCCCTGTGGCTGACCCTCTGCTATGTGCCGCTCGCGCACATGGTCTGGGGCGGTGGCTGGATCGGCGCAATGGGTGCCATCGATTTTGCAGGCGGAACGGTGGTCCACATCAATGCCGGTATCGCCGGCCTGATGGCGGCGATCGTGCTCGGCAAGCGTAAAGGCTACGGCACGACCGCGATGCCGCCGCACAACCTGACCATGACGATGATCGGCGCCTCCATGCTGTGGGTGGGTTGGTACGGCTTCAATGCCGGCAGTGCGGCTGCAGCCAACGGTGCCGCCGCGCTGGCCATGATCAACACCACTCTGGCCACCTCGGCTGCGGCACTCGCCTGGATGTTTGCCGAGTGGATGATCAAGGGCAAACCGAGCCTGCTGGGCATCGTCACCGGCGCGGTTGCCGGCCTGGTCGCCATCACCCCGGCCTGCGGCAACGCCGGCCCCATGGGCTCGATCATCCTCGGCCTCGCCGCCGGCGTGATCTCGCTGTGGGCGGTCATCAGCCTGAAGAAAATGCTGGGCTACGATGACTCGCTGGACGTGTTCGGCGTGCACGGCATTGCGGGCATCGTCGGCGCGGTGGGGATCGGCATCCTGGCCTCCCCGTCCTTCGGCGGCACGGGATTTGGTGCCGGCAACGAAACCATCGGCGCGCAGTTGACGACCCAGGTCATCAGCGTGGTGTTCACCCTCGTGTATACCGCGGTCCTGAGCTACATCCTGCTCAAGATTGTGGACATGATCGTGGGACTCCGCGTCTCCGACGAAGCGGAAACCGAAGGGCTCGACATCAACGAGCACGGCGAGACCGCCTACAACGGCTGACGCAGCAAGCTGCCTTGTGCAGACGGGCGCCTTCGGGCGCCCGTTTTTTTTGGCCTCGCACGGGCCCGGCCGCGGGCCGGAAACCCCTGCGGGATCGGCTACAATGCCCGTCATGACCGTCCCCCGCCTCACCACCGCCCTGACCGGCCCGCTGCAGGAGCTCGAGCGCCAGATACTGAAGGCCACGCCCGACATCGAGCACTGGCTGCGCAGCCAGTGGCAGGACCACGCCGCGCCGTTCTACGCCTCGGTCGACCTGCGCAACTCGGGATTCAAGCTCGCACCCGTGGACACCAACCTGTTTCCCGGCGGCTTCAACAACCTCAATCCGGATTTCCACACGCTGTGCGTGCAGGCGGCGATGACCGCGATCGAGAAGGCCTGCCCGGAGGCGCACGGCATCGTGCTGGTGCCTGAGAACCACACGCGCAACCAGTTCTACCTGCAGAACGTCGAAAAACTCGCGGCGATCCTGCGCCATGCCGGCGTCGAGGTGCGCATCGGCAGTCTGCTGCCGGAGATCACGGCGCCGACGGAGCTCGCTCTGCCCGACGGCGCCACGCTCCTGCTCGAACCGCTGCGCCGCGAAGGCAACCGGCTCAAGGTGGCCGATTTCGACCCCTGCGTCGTGCTGCTGAACAACGACCTCTCCGGCGGTGTGCCGGCGATACTGCAGGGGCTGGAGCAGACCGTGCTGCCGCCGGTGATGGCGGGCTGGGCCACGCGCCGCAAGTCCGCGCATTTCGCGGCCTATGACGACGTGACCCGGGAGTTCGCGCAGCTGATCGGCATCGATCCCTGGGTCATCAACCCCTATTTCGAGAAGTGCGGCAGGATCAACTTCCGTGAACGCCAGGGCGAGGAATGCCTTGAGGGCTATGTCTCCGAAATCCTCGCTGACATCCGCGTGAAATACGCCGAGTACGGCATCACCGAGGATCCCTTCGTCATCGTCAAGGCCGACGCCGGCACCTACGGCATGGGCATCATGACGGTCAAGGACGCCTCGGAGGTCAAGGGCCTGAACCGCAAGCAGCGCAACAAGATGGCCGTGGTCAAGGAGGGCCTGGAAGTCCACGACGTCATCGTGCAGGAAGGTGTCTACACCTTCGAGAACATCGGCGATGCGGTCGCGGAGCCGGTGGTCTACATGATCGACCATTTCGTCGTCGGCGGCTTCTACCGGGTGCACACCGAACGCGGCAAGGACCAGAACCTGAACGCGCCGGGCATGCAGTTCGCGCCGCTGGCCTTCGACGAGCCCTGTTCCTCGCCCAATCCGAACGACCCCGGCTGCCCGCCCAACCGCTTTTATGCCTACGGCGTCATCGCGCGGCTTGCGCTGCTCGCCGCGGCGATCGAACTCGAGCGCATGGCCACGGCGGCGGAAACCCCGGTGCTGCTGCGCGCCGCGCCATGAAGCTGGCGTTCATCGTCGACCCCCTCGACGAGTTCAAGCTGGAGAAGGACACGACCTACGCCATCATGCGCGAAGCGGCGGCGCGGGGACATGCGCTCTACGCGATGCAGCAGGATGACCTGGCCTGGCACAAACACGTCGTGACCGGCAACGCCGCCCGCCTGCACCTGACCGGTGAGCAACCCGCCTGGTACCGGCTGGATCCCGCCGCGGAAACGCCGCTGGAGCAGTTCGATGCGGTGCTGATGCGCAAGGACCCGCCCTTCGACATGGAGTACGTCTACAGCACCTACCTGCTGGAGATCGCCGAGAGCCGCGGGGCGCGGGTGTTCAA
Source organism: Pseudomonadota bacterium (assembly GCA_023431245.1). Classification (GTDB taxonomy): domain Bacteria; phylum Pseudomonadota; class Gammaproteobacteria; order Burkholderiales; family SG8-41. The sequence continues at coordinate 3,622 of JAEYXO010000372.1, forward strand.
CCGGCCGCGGGCAATCCGCGACCACAACGAAAAAATGGCGATTGCGCGGTTCAGCGAATTCACGGCGCCGACGCTGGTCACCCGGCGCACGGAACTGCTGCACGGCTTCCTCGGCGAACACGGCGACATCATTCTCAAGCCGCTGGACGGCATGGGCGGAAGCTCGATTTTCCGGGTGCGCGCCGGGGATCCGAACATCAACGTCATCATCGAAACCCTGACCGGCGAGGGCGCGCGGACAATCATGGCGCAGCGCTACATCCCGGAGATCGTCGATGGCGACAAGCGTGTCTTGGTCATCGGCGGCGAGGCGGTGCCCTACTGCCTCGCCCGCATCCCCAAGGCCGGCGAGACCCGCGGCAACCTGGCGGCGGGCGGGACCGGCGTGGCGCGCGAACTGACGGCACGTGACCGGCACATCGCCGAGACCCTCGGACCACAGCTGCAGGCTGCCGGCCTGCTGCTGGTCGGGCTGGACGTGATCGGTGACCACCTGACCGAAGTCAACGTCACCAGCCCGACCTGTTTCCAGGAAATCAGCGCCCAGACCGGCTTTAATGTAGCCGCCATGTTATTGAATAAATTGGAAAAAATTGTTTAGCCCCGGCTGCCGTCGTGCTTTGGTGACAGTATTGTTGCAGTGCAAGAAAAGGGGGCGTAGAGTATGGCGCTTTCGTGACGGCAGACCGGCAACTTCATGATCGGCATATTGATTATCAGCCACGGCACCCTGGGTGAAAGCCTGATCCACTGTGCCAGCCACATGCTCAACAAACGCCCTCCGCGGCTGCGCCAGATCGGCGTCACCGCCCAGGACGACCCGGTGCTGCTGGTTCCCCAGGCCCGCAAGATGATCAAGGAACTGGACGAAGGCCGGGGCGTGCTGGTGCTGACCGACATGTACGGCGGCTCGCCGTCCAACATCGCCGCGAAACTGGTGATCCCGGGCCGGATCGAGGCTGTTGCCGGAGTCAACCTGCCGATGCTGATCCGCGCGCTGACCTACCGCGACAAGACCCTGTCGGTGATGATGACCAAGGCCATCAGCGGCGGCTGTGAAGGCGTGCTGCGGGTTCCTCCGACCTTCACCACCGTGCAAAATGCTGCAGCAGGAAGCTGAGATCATCAACAAGCTCGGGCTGCATGCCCGGGCATCGGCCAAGCTGACCCAGATCGCCGGCGGCTTCTCCAGCGAAATCTGGCTGAGCCGCAACGGACGCCGCGTCAATGCCAAGAGCATCATGGGCGTGATGATGCTGGCCGCTGCCAAGGGCTCGAAAATCCTGATTGAAACCGACGGCAAGGACGAGGCTGAGGCATTGCAGGCCCTGCAGCAGCTGATCGCCGACCGTTTCGGCGAAGGGGAATGACCCGGCAGCATTGAGAGGCCGGCCGGCAACGGGCAGAATGCAGCCTTGCATTCACCGAATCCGACAAGAGTCCACCGGCCTCCACCATGAGCTTCACGATCCACGGCATCGGCGTCTCCGGCGGCATTGCCATCGGCCATGCGCACCTGGTTTCGCACACCAAACTCGAAGTTGCGCATTACGACATTCCGGCCGGGCAGGTTGCCGACGAATCGTCCCGCTTCGATGCCGCGGTAAAAACCGTCCGCGACGAACTTGAGCTGCTGCGCGGCTCGGTCCCGGCCGGCGCGCCGGCGGAACTCGACGCCTTCATCGACCTTCACCTGATGATCCTCGCCGACTCGACGCTGTCGGAGGCGCCGCGTGCAATCATCGCCAGCGAACTGTGCAACGCCGAATGGGCGCTGAAGGTGCAGACTGACGAGCTGCTGCAGCAGTTCGACGCGATCGAGGACAGCTATCTGCGAGAACGCCGCAGCGACGTGATCCAGGTGGCTCAGCGCGTGATGAAGGCGCTGTCGGGGCAGCCCGGTTACGCGCCGCCGCCGGCAGGCGACTCCGAACGCAACCTGGTGCTGGTCGCCCATGACCTCTCGCCCGCCGATGTCGTGCTGTTCAAGCAGCACCAGTTCGCCAGTTTCGTCACCGACCTCGGCGGCGCCACGTCGCACACCGCGATCGTCGCCCGCAGCCTGAACATCCCCTGCATCGTCGCGCTTCACCACGCGCGCCAGCTGGTCCGTGAAAACGAGATCATCATCGTCGACGGCACCCAGGGCGTGGTCATCGTCGACCCCGATCCGCAGGTGCTGGCCGAGTACCAGCTGCGGCAGCGGGAATTCGGGCTCGAGCGCCAGAAACTGCGGCGGTTGCGGGACACGCCGGCGCGCACGCTCGACGGAGTCGACGTCGAACTCCATGCCAACATCGAGCTGCCGGGAGACGTCGCGCTGGCGCTCGACGGCGGCGCAACCGGCATCGGCCTCTTCCGCACCGAGTTCCTGTTCCTGAACCGCCCCGACCTGCCCGACGAGGATGAGCAGTTCGAGGCCTATCGCCGGGTCCTCGAGGAAATGGACGGGCGGCCGGTCACCATCCGCACCTATGACCTTGGCGCCGACAAGCAGATCGATGACAACGCGCGGCTGGCCACCAACCCCGCCCTCGGCCTGCGCGCGATCCGGCTGTGCCTGACGGAGCCAAAACGCTTCATCACACAGCTGCGCGCGATGCTGCGGGCTTCGCGTTACGGCAGGATGAAAATCCTGATCCCGATGCTGATGAACGCGGCGGAAGTCGACCAGGCGCTGCAACTGCTGGAACAGGCGCGGCGCAGCCTCGACGATGACGGCATCGCCTATGACCGCAACGTGCCGGTGGGCGGCATGGTCGAAATCCCCGCGGCAGCGCTCGCGCTCGGTCTGCTGACAAAACGGCTGGATTTCCTGTCGGTGGGCACCAACGACCTGATCCAGTACATGCTCGCCATCGACCGCAGCGATGACACGGTCGCCCATCTCTACGACCCGCTGCATCCGGCAATCCTGGCGGTGCTGGCCCACGTGTTCAGGACCGCCGGCAAGGCCGGCATTCCGGTGTCGGTCTGCGGCGAAATGGCCGGCGACGTGGCGCTGACGCGACTGCTGCTGGGCCTGGGATTGCGGCAGTTCTCGATGCACTCCGCGCACCTGCCTGACGTCAAGCAGCGCGTGCTGAAAACCAGCCTTGCCGACGCCGTGCCGTTTGCACGCCGGATGCTGCGCGCGACCGATCCCGGCAGGCTGCAGCTGATGCTCGACAAACTGAACGCCTGAGCCGGCCCATTTGACAAGGTCGTGCCCCGGAGGTAACGTAACCGCACAGTTTTCGCGCCGATTTGAAATCAGCTTGCGGGCGCGTAATAAATCCGGCTAAAGAGATCAGCAGTTCTCGGAACCCCGGCGCGCAGGCTTCGGGGTTTTTTTATGGCCA
>JAEYXO010000027.1 GCA_023431245.1 Pseudomonadota bacterium
ACAGCGCCAGCAGCAGTGTCGAGGTGATGGTCAGGCCGCAGATGATCATCAGCACCTGCAGGCTGCTGCCCATCCGGTCGGCGAGCCAGCCCCAGCAGATGCGCGAGGCCGAGCCGCCGATCTGCACTACCGAAAGCATGACGCCGGCCTCGACCAGTCCGTAGCGACCTTCAGCCACCAGGTAAATCACGGTGAAGCTCAGCACGATGCGCTGGATTGCCGAAAAGATCATCGCCACCAGCGACATCCAGCGCAGATCGGTCTGCCCCCAGACCAGGGGCACACCGCCAAAAGCCGCCCCGCTTCCCTGCTGCACCCTCCCCCGGTCGGCGTCCCAGACTTCCCGATAACGCTGCAGCACCAGCACAATGACAAAAATCATCACGCCGACCATCAGCAGCGACCAGCGGTAGCCGAAATTCACGGCGATCGCCGGCGCCGTCAGCGCGGTGATCACGCCGCCGACCGGCACGCCGGTCTGCTTGATCGAGAACATGATGTTGCGTCGCTGCGGCGGCGTATAGCTGACCAGCATGTGGGCTGCCGCGGGATTGAGCAGCCCCATGCCCATGCCCACCGCAGCCGAGCCGAGCGCGATCGCCGCGACATGCGGCAGCGCGAACAGTGCAAGCCCGACACCGCAGCACAGCACCGAGATCTGCGTGGCACGCGCTGCACCGTAACGCAGCACGGCCTTGCCGCCGAACATCGTCGCCGCAGTCGCCACACCAAAAGTCAGGCTGACCTGGTAGCCGATCAGGATGGGACTGACGCCCAGCGCCTCCGCCAGTTTGGGCGCGATCGTCGGCAGCAGGATGTTCGACATCGCGATCATCATCTGTGCGAAGGTCGCGACGGCGACCACCGTCCACGGGCCGGGCATGATGACGGTGCCGGTCACAGGAACACTCTGAAGGGAAGGATTTGCCGGAAAAACACACCGCATTGTGTGGACTGCGCCGCAATGGTGCAAGACGCACGCTCACGATGCGGTCTGCACACCGTCGCGGTGCGCAACAAATATCAGATTTCAGTAGTTGACATGTCAGTAAATGTTTCCTAGGATTTCATCGAAATGAGCGCCTCCTCCGCCAAAACCATTCCATTGCTCAGCGAGCGCGCCTATGAACGCGTCAAGCACGACATCATCTGCTGCCTGATAGCGCCGGGCACCGAAGTGTCCGAAGCGCAGCTCTGCGAACAGTACAAACTGGGCAAGGCGCCGGTGCGCATGGCGCTGTCACGGCTCGCCCACGACGGACTGGTGCGCGCGATACCGCGCCGCGGCTACATGGTGACGCCGGTTACTCTCAAGGACATCCAGGACGTGTTCGAACTGCGCCTGCTGCTGGAGCCGCGCGCGGCGCGGCTCGCGGCCGGCAAGGTCGACGCCAAGCGGCTGCGGGTGCTGGACGAAATCTGCCGCGCCGGTTACCAGTCCGGCGAGGCCAAAAGCACGGCCCGCTTCCTCGAGGCCAACAAGGAATTCCATGTCGCCATCGCCCAGGCTTCGGGCAACGCGCGGCTCACCCACGCCATTGCCCAGCTGCTCGATGAAATGACGCGGCTGCTGCACCTCGGCCTCGGCTTCCGCAACCGCAGCCAGGAGATGCAGCACGAACACCGCACTCTGGTGCGGGCGCTGGTCCGTGGCGACGGCGCTACTGCGGAAAAAATCTGCCAGGAGCAGATCGAGGCCGCACGCGACATGGTGCTCAAGGCCATACTCAACAGCGACACGGTGATGAATGTCGCCATCGTCGCGGAAAGCCGCTGATTCATGACCGACACGATCCTCCACACCCTTGTCCGGCAGCTTGATGCCGCGGTGGCTGCGCCGCCGGAAAAACTCCATGGCGCGGTGACCGGTGCGCTCGCGGCGGCCGTGGCGCGTCGCGACTGGCTGAAGGATGAACAGCAGCGTGCGGACAGGGAACAGTATGCACGCCACGTGCTCCACGCCGATCCGCAGGGCCGCTACACGGTGGTCTCGCTGGTCTGGGGCCCTGGCCAGCAGAGCCCGATACACGCCCACCACACCTGGTGCAGCGTCGCGGTCTACCGCGGCGAGATCAGCGAAACATTCTATGCGGCGGATGGCGGCAGCCCGGTTCCGCTGCGCACCGTGCGCCGCGGCGCCGGCACCCTCAGTTTCGATGGCGGCGACTCGGGGGTCCACCGCATCGCCAATCCGGACGGCGATACAGCGGTCTCGATACACGTGTACGGCATAGATTCGGCGCAAGTCGCCACCGGCGTCAACCGCGTGCTGGGCTGACAGGACAGGCAACGGCTACAGGGTTCATAATCACGGCGGCGGCCCATGCAGGCCGCCATTGTTTCAGCAATCATCACCAACGGAGAAATGCAATGAAAGCAGTCGTACTTCGGGAACACGGCACCCTCGACAAACTGGAATACGTGACCGATTTTCCCGATCCGGTGGTCTGCGAAGGCCACGTGGTGATCCGCGTCCGGGCGACCTCGTTCAACTACCACGACGTGTTCACGGTGCGCGGCATGCCCGGCATCAAGGTGCCCTTCCCGATGATCATCGGCCTCGATCTCGCCGGTGAAATCCTCGAAGTCGGCGCAGGCGTCAGTGGCTGGAAACCCGGCGACCGCGTGCTGGTAAACCCGCTGAACTAGAAAAAAGGCCTGATGGGCGAGATGATGCACGGCGGGCTGGCCGAAAAATGCCTGGTCGCCGCCGACCAGCTGATCAAGATGCCGGCCAATGTCAGCTTCGAGCAGGCCGCCTCGCTGCCGGTCGCCTACGGCACCGCGCACCGCATGATCATCACCCACAATACGATCAAGAAGGGCGACAAGGTGCTGGTGCTGGGCGCCAGCGGCGGCGTCGGCACCGGCTGCGTGCTGCTCGCCAAGATGCTCGGCGCCGAAGTCATTGCCTGCGCCTCGAGCGAGGACAAGATCCAGCGCCTGAAGGACCTCGGCGCCGACCATGTCATCAACTACAAGACCACCGATTTCTCGAAATGGGCCATCGAGAAATTCGGCAAGCCGCAGCGCCGCAGCTACGAAGGCGGCGTCGACGTCGTCATCAACTTCACCGGCGGCGACACCTGGGCGCCGACGCTGAAATGCGTGAAGCGCGGCGGCAAGATCCTGGTCTGCGGCGCCACCGCCGGCTACGACCCCAAGGAAGACCTGCGCTACGTCTGGAGCTTCGAGCTGCAGATCATCGGCTCCAACAGTTTCTACGACGAAAACCTGAAGGCGCTGATGGACCTGATCCAGGAAGGCAAGATGAAGCCGGTGGTCGACGAGGTGATGCCGCTGCAGGATGCGGCCAAGGGCCTCAAGCTGATCGAAGACCGCGAGGTGTTCGGCAAGGTCGTGATCACTCCTTGAAACCTTAAAACCTTTAGCCACAGGGCTCACAGAGGGCACAGAGTAAAAGCATTTGACGGGCCGTCTTGCGTCACCCCCCAGCGCCTTTGGGGTTTTCTCTGTGTTCTCTGTGTCCTCTGTGGCTGGCCTTTGACTTTGACCTTGATTTCCTTCAACACCGCATGACCGTCCCCTGCCCCGAACCCCGCGGTTATCCCGGCAACCTCGGCGCGCCGTTTGCCGAACATGCCGGCCTTGCGCGCACTGCGCTGGTCGATCTGCGCGATCCTGCAGCACCGCGTGAATATGGCTTCAGCGAGCTGGACGCCGCATGCAACGCGCTGGCTCGCGGCCTCGAACGCAGCGGACTGAAACCCGGCGACCGCATCGGCATCCTGTCGCTGAACCGCGCCGAATTCGTCATCACGCTGCTCGGCGCAATGCGAGCCGGCATGGTGCCGGTGCCGATCAACATCAAGCTCGCAGCCGACACCGTGCGCTACATCGTCGCCGATGCCGGCGCAAAACTGGTGTTCTGCGAATCGGCCTACACCCACCTGCTGCCGGAGGGCGCAAGGTCGGTGACCTACGACGAGGGCGGGGCCTGGACGCGTTTCCTTGCCCCCGGCCCGCACAGCGCCTTCGAACCGGCCCCTGACAGCGTGGCCATACAGCCCTACACATCGGGCTCCACCGGCAAGCCGAAGGGCGTGCTGCTGACCCATTACGGCCAGAACTGGAGTCGGCGCATCCTTGCGCACACCCGCGGCACCACCGACAAGGACACCATCCTCGTTGCTGCGCCGCTGTACCACAAGAACGCGCTGAACGCGATCAAGCAGGGCCTTACCGGCGGTGCGAAGCTGGTGCTGATGCCGCAGTTCAGCGTCGAAGGTTATCTTGCGGCGCTGGCCCGTTACCGCTGCACCGTGGTTTCCGGCGTGCCGACGATGATCTCGATGCTGCTCGCCCGCGGTGATCTGATGGCAAAGACCGACACGTCTTCGGTGCGCACGGTGATGATGGGCTCCGCACCCTCCTCGCCCCAGCTGCTGACCGACATCCGCAAACATTTCCCCAACGCCGAGCCGCTGGTGGTCTACGGCGTCACCGAGGGCGGCCCGGTGCCGCTGGGGCCGCATCCCGAAGGCAAGCCGCGACCGCCGGGTTCGATCGGCGTGCCCTATCGCGGCACCGAGGCGAAACTCGTCGGCGGACCCAACAATGATGACGAAAACGTCAGCGAAGGCGAACTGCTGCTGAGGAACCCCGGCATCCTGATCGGCTACCACAACCTGCCCGAGGAAACCGCCAAGCGACTTGCCGGCGGCTGGTACCACAGCGGCGACGTCTGCCGGCGCGACGCCGAGGGTTTCTATTTTTTCGTTGGCCGCACCGACGACATGTTCGTCTGCGGCGGCGAGAACATTTTCCCGATCGAAGTCGAGCGCATGCTGGAGAAGCATCCTGCAGTCCACCAGGCCTGCGTGCTGCCTTTCGCTCACGACCTGAAAGGGCAGGTTCCCTATGCCTTCGTCGTGCTGCGCGCCGGGAAAACCGCCGGCGAGGAGGAACTGAAGCAGCACGCGCTCGCCAACGGTCCCGCCTACCAGCATCCGCGCCGGGTGTTCTTCCTCGACCAGCTGCCACTGGCCGGCACCAACAAGGTCGACCGCGGCCGATTGCGCGAAATCGCAGCGCAGGATGCCGGGAGAAACTCATCCGCGGCATGACAAGTACACTGTTGTGCCTTTCCCAACCCTGAACTTCAATCACGACTTTTCCGGAGCAACACCATGACCGACAGCAAACCGACCCCGCCCAGCCTTGAGCAACTGCAGAAGCTGATCACCCGCGGCCCGTTCAACCAGTGGCTCAATTTCACCTTCATCAAGGCCGATGACTCCGGCATCGAAGTGAAGGCCACCTGGCGCGAGGAATGGGTGGTCAATCCCGAGCGGAAATACACCCACGGCGGCATCCTCGCCGCGATTGTGGATGTCGTCGCCGACTACGCGATCGCCGCCCAACTCGGCCGCCCGGTGCCGACCATCGACATCCGCGTCGATTACCACAAGGCCGCCATGCCCGGCGACCTCACCGCCAAGGGCCGCGTCGTGCGCAGCGGCAGCCAGTATTCGACTGCCGAAGCCTATGTTTACGACAAGGACGGCGCCCTGGTCGCCAGCGGTCGCGGCACCTATTTCACCGCGCCGCCCAAATAACCGCCAATCCGGTGATTATGCGATTAAGTGATTAAGCAAACCCGCGGGATGGATGACAATCGCCTGCCTGCCTGATCACTGAATCGCATCGCCACCCACCAACCGGCCACTGTCCGCAAATGCCCGAAGTCCTCGAAAGCCGCATCCACGCCCCCACTGCCGCGCGCGGGCTGCGTTACGGCGTGGTGCTGCAGCGCCTGGCGCTGGTCGCCTTCATCGTTGCGGTCTGGTGGCTGCTCGCGCTGCGGGTGCCGCATTACGTACTGCCCGGACCGGCACGGGTGTGGGAGGCGCTGACGCTGATCTCGGACAGCGGCACGCTGTGGCAGGACCTCGGCATCACGCTGGGGCGTGTCGCCACCGGTTTCGTGCTGGCAACGCTGATCGGCCTGCCGCTGGGCATCATCTTCGGCGCCAGCCGGCGCCTCGGCGAATTCTTCGAACCGATCATCCCGGTGATGAACACGGTGTCCTCGGCAATCTGG
>JAEYXO010000043.1 GCA_023431245.1 Pseudomonadota bacterium
CTGCAGCCAGCCGTCCATCACGGCATTTTAGATGACCCGGGAATAACGCGTGGTTTCCCGCTCGTGGCGCAGGTACCGGTCAAACACCATGCAGACGTTGCGGACCAGCATGCGACCGCGGGGCGTCACGGTGATCCATTCCGGATCAAGCTGCACCAGCCCGTCGGCGGCCATGGCGCGGAGGTCGGCCATTTCACTGGAAAAATAACGGTCGAAATCCACCAGGTAGGCGATTTCGATGGAGGATTTCGACAGGCGGAACTGGCAGGCCAGCGCCTGGATCACCGCTCGGCGCAGCAGATCGTCCGCCGTCAGTTCCATGCCGCGCGCGACCGGCAGCTCGCCGCGGTCGAGGCTGTCGTAATAGGTCGCAAGATCGCGGTGATTCTGGCTGTAGGTCGGGCCTATCGCCGAAATCGACGACACCCCGAAACCGGCGAGGTCGCAATCGGCATGCGTCGAATAGCCCTGGAAATTGCGGTGCAGCAGTCCCTTGCGCTGGGCCACCGCCAGCGCGTCATCGGGCTTCGCGAAATGATCCATGCCGATGTAAACATAACCCGCCTCCCGCAGGCGGCGCGCGGCCAGCCCCATCAGCCCGAGCTTGGCCTCCGGCAGCGGCAGGTCGGCTTCGGCAATGCGCCGCTGCGGCTTGAAGCGCGTCGGCAGGTGCGCGTAGTTGTAGATGGCAATACGGTCCGGGGATGCATGGATGACGCGGTCCAGCGTGCGGTCGAAGCCCGCGGCGTTCTGTTTCGGCAGTCCGTAGATCAGGTCGACGTTGATGGACGCAAAACCCGCGGAACGCGCGGCCGCCATCACTTCCAGCGTCTGCGCCTCGCTCTGGATGCGGTTCACCGCGCGCTGCACCTCGGGATCAAAATCCTGAACGCCGAGGCTGACACGGCCGAACCCCATCGCGCGCAGTGCATGCATGCCGGCCGCGTCGATGCTGCGCGGGTCGATTTCGATCGAATACTCGCCATCCGCCGCGAGCCGGAAATGGCGGCCCAGCCGCTGCCACAGGGACTGCAGCTGCGCCATGCTGAAAAAAGTCGGGGTGCCGCCGCCCCAGTGCATCTGCTCCACCAGCGGATCTTCCGCAAACAGCGGCCCCTGCAGGTCGATCTCGCGGAACAGGTACTCGAGGTATTTGTCGCCCTTGCCGCGATCGCGGGTCACAACCTTGTTGCAGGCGCAGTAAAAGCAGATCGTGCTGCAGAACGGCAGGTGCACGTAGAGCGACAACGCGCGCCGGATGCCGCCGATATTGCGCCGCGCCACCCAGGATTTGTAGGCGTCCGCGTCGAATGCCTCGACAAAGCGGTCGGCCGTCGGATACGAGGTGTAGCGCGGACCGTTGCGGTCCATGCGCCGGATCAGGTCGAGATCGACCTCCAGGGGCAGGACATCGGAAGTGACGGCATTCACGGTCATGGTCGGGCGGACGCTGTATGACCGCCATTGTGCGCAAGCCCGGCATGCAGCCGTTTGACCCAGATCAAAACAGCGGTAAGATGGCACAAAGCAGCAAAAAAACCTTTCCCGCCCCCGCTATCCGCCCATGGCCGCTCCCCTGCGCATCGTAGAAGTCGACAAACTCAAGACGGCCTGCTCGACCTGCAGCCTGCACGAGCTGTGCCTGCCTGCAGGCCTGTCGGCCACCGAACTGAAATCGATGGACCGGATGATCGACATCCGGCGCAGCGTGAAGCGCGGCGACTACATCTTCCGCGCCGGCACACCCCTGCACGCGCTGTATGCGATCCGCACCGGTTTCATGAAAAGCTGCGTGCTGCATGAGGACGGCCGCGAACAGGTCGCCGGTTTTCACATGATGGGTGACCTGATCGGCATGGACGCAATCGGCTCGGGCCAGCATCTCTGCGATGCGCTGGCTCTGGAGGACAGCGAGGTCTGCGAAATCCCCCTCAAAGCCCTTGAATTGCTGTCGCGCGAAATTCCCTCGCTGCAGCACCATTTCCATCGCATCATGAGCCGGGAAATCGCCCGCGACTACGGGGTGATGCTGCTGCTGGGCAGCATGCGTGCCGAGGAGCGCCTTGCGGTATTCCTGCTGAATCTGTCTCAGCGTTTTGCCGCGCGCGGCTACTCGTCGACCGAATTCCACCTGCGGATGACGCGCGAGGAAATCGGCAGCTACCTCGGCCTCAAGCTGGAAACCGTCAGCCGCACGCTGTCGCAGTTCCAGTCCCAGGGCCTGATCGCGGTGCAGAACAAGCACCTGCGCATCCTCAAGATCGACAGCCTGCGCGAGCTGGTCGGACAGCACCACTGCCGGGTCTGACCGGCTGCTGCACTACCCGGCCGCGGCGATGCCGCTGTCATTCCGCGTTTGACCCAGATCAAGCCGCCGGCAAGGCAGCGGCGTAAATTGGCGCAACAGGCGCCGATGGCGTGCGCCCCGAACCCAAGGAGACTCCCATGAACACTTCTCCAGACCTGCGCAGGCTGGCCGCACTGGGCGCAGCCTGCCTCGCGCTGTCGGCAATCCCCGCCGCCGCACAGCCCTCCGAGCAGACCCGGCGCAGCGAACCGATTTACGGTTACCGGATGATGAACGATGCGGAGCGCAACGAATACCGCGAAAAGATGCGCAATGCGCGCAGCGCCGGAGAGCGCCAGGCCCTGCGCGACGAACATCACA
>JAEYXO010000051.1 GCA_023431245.1 Pseudomonadota bacterium
CATCAGCCGGTGGGGAATGCCGGCCTCCATGAATTCCCCGCCCTGCACGACAAAACCCTGCCGTTCATAAAACCCGATGGCATGCGTCTGGGCGTGCAATTGCAGCCGGCGCATGCCGCGCTGCCGCGCCTGCAAGACCAGGAATTCCAGAAGCGCGCTGCCCGCCCCCTGGCCCCGCCATTCACGCAGCACCGCCATGCGCCCGACATGGCCGTCGGGCAGCAGGCGGCCGGTGCCGACCGGCAGGCCATGGCTGTCCTGCGCAAGCGCATGCAGTGACAACGCATCGGCCTCGTCCCATTCCAGTTCTTCCGGAACCCGCTGCTCGACAACGAAGACCTCGCGCCGCAATGATTGCAGCACCGTCCGGTCGTCGGACCACGAGGCGGTGCGGACCGTGAATTTCCCGGATCTGCGCATGGCACTGATTATAATGAGCACCCATGAAACCGGCCTGGGATGAAACCGAGGCGCGGCGCTGCGGCTCCGCGCTTGCCTTGCGCACCTACACTTCGCGCCTGATCGGCAGCGATCCGTCGCTGGTGCTGCACGGCGGCGGAAACACTTCACTGAAGCTCGACGGCAGGCTGTACGTCAAAGGCACCGGATCGGACCTCGCCGCCGTGCACGAGGCGGATTTCACCGCACTCGATCTTGCTGCGCTGCGCGGGCTGCTGGCAGACGACCGTCTGCCGGACGCGGAACTGATGCGCCGCGTCGATGCCTGCAAACTGTCACCGACAGCGCCGAAGCCGTCGATCGAAACCCTGCTCCATGCCGCGCTGCCCCGCACCTTTGTCGAACATGCGCATGCCGACGCCGTTCTCGCCGTGGCCAACGTGACGCGCAGCGCGGAAGCCTGTGCCGCAGCCTTTGGCAATCATGCGCCGCTGGTGCCTTACCGGCACTCAGGTGTCGCTCTGGCGCGTGCCTGCATATCGGTATTCGAGCGCAAAGCCACCCCCGACACCATAGGCCTGATACTCGCCTTTCATGGCGTGGTCGCATTCGGCGACACGGCGCGCGACTCCTACGCCAACCTGCTGCGGCTGGTCGCCATGGCCGAAGGTCATCTGCAGAAACATGCCGTCGCGCGGATCACCGTAGCCAAGCCGCAAAATCCCGATCTTGCCGAAGCAGAACGCCTGCGCTCCGCGGCTTCTGCGCTTGCCGGCCATCCGCTGGCCATGAAAGTCGTCTGCACGCCCGAAACCCTGGCTTTCGCAGGACGTCCCGATCTTGCCGTGGTCTCCCAGCAGGGCCCGCCGACACCGCAACATGCGATTTTCACGAAGCGGGTACCGCTGATCGACAGCGATGTCGCGGCCTATGCAGCGCGCTACCGCCGTTATCTTGAACGCACACTGGGGGGCGCCGCGGAAGGCCGCATCGATCCGGCGCCGCGGATCGCGCTGGACCCGCGATTCGGGCTTTGTGCCTTTGGCGTCAACGCGCGCTACGCCGCAATCGCCGCCGAAACCTACCTGCACGACATCGACATCATCACCCGTGCCGCCACCCACGGCGACTACCGCGCGGCCGGTGAACATGACATTGCACGGGCCGAACTCGAATATGGCGGATTTGAACTGCGGGTGCGCGGACAGGCACTGATCGCAACGGAAGACTGACAGCATGACCGCATTCCACACCCTGCGCTGGGCGGGTGATTCCCTCGAACTCCTGGACCAGAGACTGCTGCCTGCGCGCTGCGACTATCCGCGCTTCCGCAGCGCGGAAGCGGTGGCAGGCGCCATCCGTGACCTGGTGGTCAGGGGAGCGCCGGCCATCGGCTGCGCCGCCGCCTACGGCATTGCCGTGGAAGCGCGGCGCCTGCGCGACCTGCCCGCCGCGCAGTTCGAAGCCGGCCTGCGGCGCGCGTTCGACGTGCTGGGCGCAAGCCGTCCGACCGCCGTCAACCTGCATTGGGCACTGGAGCGCATGCGCACCTGCCTTGCCGGCAGTGCCGCCACGGACAACGGAAGCCGCGCCGATGCCCTGCTGGCCGCGGCGCAGGACATCGCGGAAGAGGACGTCCGCATCAACCGCGCGATGGGCACACACGGCGCCGCCCTGCTGCCCGATGTCTGCTGTGTGATGACACATTGCAACGCCGGGGCGCTGGCCACCGCGGGACACGGCACGGCCCTGGGCATCATCCGTTCTGCATCAAATGCCGGCAAGAAAATCGAAGTCATCGCCAATGAAACACGCCCTTTCCTGCAGGGCGCGCGGCTGACCGCCTGGGAGCTGCGGCAGGACGGCATACCCGTTACCCTGATCGCCGACAGCGCGGCGGGTCACCTGATGGGACGGCGCAGCATCGATGCGGTGATCGTCGGCGCCGACCGGGTCGCCGCCAATGGCGACGTCGCCAACAAGATCGGCACTTACATGATGGCCGTGCTGGCGCGGCGCCACGGCATTCCCTTCTACGTGGCCTGCCCGCTGTCGACGATCGACCCGGCGACTCCCGACGGCGGCTCGATACCGATCGAGGAGAGGAATGCCGCAGAGGTTGCCGGTTATGGCAGCCTGCGCTGGGCGCCGGACGACATACGCATCGCCAATCCGGTGTTCGACGTGACGCCGGCGGAACTGGTCACCGCGCTGGTGACCGAACGGGGCGTGCTGGAAAACCCGTCACCTGCGGGCATCCGGAAGCTGATGGGCGGCTGAGCAGGCAGCTACCGTTTCCGGACGCCTGGAATATCAGATGGTCAAACCGCCGCTGACTTCGATCACGGCGCCGTTGATGTAGCTTGCTTCGTCCGAGGCCAGAAACGCGAAGGTATTGGCGATTTCCTCGGGTTTGCCCAGGCGTCCCATCGGCACGCGCTCCTCCAGCGCATGGATGACCTTCTCGGGCACCGTGCTGATGATGGGAGTCGAGATGAAACCCGGACAGACCGCATTCGAGCGTATCCCCTTGCGTCCCAGTTCGCGCGCCCAGGTCTTGGCCATGCCGATGACACCGAACTTCGCCGCAGCGTAATTCGTTTGCCCGAAATTGCCGTGAAGCCCGACAATCGATGACGAGTTGAGGATGACGCCCGATTTCTGCTCGAGCATCCTGTCAACCACGGCTCTCGTGCAGTTGTAGACACCCTTCAGATTGATGCCGATCACGCGGTCAAACTGCTCCTCGGTCATGTTCTTCAACTGCGCATCGGACACGATGCCGGCGTTGTTGACCAGGCAGTCAACCCTGCCCCATTGGTCCACGGTCGCCTTGACCATGGCTTCCAGCGACTTGATGTCCCGGACATCGGCAATATGGCCTATCGCCTCGCCTTTCGCGGCCCGGCATTGCGCCACGGTGTCGTCAATCCACTCCTGGTTGATGTCACAAACCATCACTTTCGCGCCTTCACGGGCGAATTTGAGGGCCGTGGCCTGCCCGATGCCGCGCCCGGCACCGGTGATGATTGCTACCTTGTCCTTGAGTCGCATGTATCGCCTTTGGGAATTGACCGCAGATTGATGTTCCTTTGCGGCGCACAATTTATCCCATTCTGGCGCGATGCACAATTAATCTGATTGTCCATTTCAACCCATTGATTTTTAACGTTTTGTGCGCAGCATTATGCGCAGCAAAAGAGGCCGGAAATGATCCATGATGCATCGCATTGATCATGCCGGCGGAATGCCAAGCCGCTGATTATTCGACTATTTCCACCACCGTCCCGACCGGTATTCGCTCATAAAGATCCATAACATCCGCATTACGCATGCGAATGCAGCCAATCGAGCCCGGAACCCCCATCGGCACCGAATCCGGGCTGCCGTGGATATAGATATAGCGGCGCATGGTATCGACCTCGCCCAGTCGGTTGCGGCCGACCTCGCAGCCGGACAGCCAGAGGATGCGTGTCAGCATCCAGTCACGCCCCGGAAAAGCCCGGCCCAGCGCCGGTGTATAGATTTCCCCGGTGGGACGGCGACCGACAAACACCGTATTTTCCGGCTGGCCCGTACCGATCTTGGCCCGGATGATGTGGCGGCCCAGAGGGGTGCAGAAACTGCCCCGGAGCTGTCCGGTGCCCTTCAATGCGCTGGAGATGGCGTAACCCTGCAGCAGGCGGCCCTGATCGTCGTACAGGTCCAGGCGCTGCGATCCGATGTGGATGACGATTTTCAATTTCTGCCGCGTCGCCGTGCAAAAAAATCCTGCAGCAGGGCAACCGCCTCGTCGGCCATCATGCCACCGCCGACTTCGGCATGGTGATTCAGATGCGGTTGCGAAAACAGGTCGATCGCGCTGCCGCAGGCGCCGGTTTTGGGATCGCGCGCACCGTAGATCAACCGCCTGATGCGCGCGTGCATGATCGCTCCGGCACACATCACGCAAGGCTCCAGCGTCACATACAGATCGCACTCCGCGAGCCGGTAATTGCCGAGTGCCCTGCCCGCATCACGCATGGCCATGACTTCGGCGTGGGCTGTCGGATCGTTGCCGGCTATGGGCTGGTTGTAACCGCGGCCGACAATCGCACCGTCATGAACCACCACCGCGCCGACCGGCACTTCACCCGCGGCTGCCGCCTGCGCGGCCAGCCTCAATGCCTCCTGCATGAACGCGGTGCCGTCCATTCACGATCAGGCCGGCATAGCCCGCGAATAAAGCTCGGGCCTGAATCCGAGCAGGCGCTGCCCGCCGAGATCCAGCACCGGCCGCTTGATCATCGACGGCTGCGCCAGCATCAGTGCAATGGCTTTGCGCTCATCCAGTTCCTGCCTGTCGGAATCCGGCAATTTGCGGAAGGTGGTGCCTGCACGGTTGAGCAGATTTTCCCACCCGAGCTCGCTGCACCAGTGCTGCAGGCGCCCGGCGTCAATGCCTGCAGTTTTGTAGTCGTGAAAGACGTACTCGATTTTCCGTTCATCAAGCCAGGCACGGGCTTTCTTGACCGTATCGCAGTTGCGGATGCCGTACAGCGTGATGGCCAACTTTATGCTCCTCTGCCGGGAAACCTCACTCCCACTCGATCGTGGCAGGCGGTTTTCCGGAAACGTCATACACCACGCGGTTGATGCCGCGCACTTCGTTGATGATGCGGTTCGACACCCTGGCCAGCAGGCTGTACGGCAGCTCCGCCCAGTGGGCGGTCATGAAGTCCGTGGTTTGCACGGCCCGCAGCGCAACCACGTATTCGTAAGTGCGGCCGTCGCCCATCACGCCCACCGATTTCACCGGCAGGAACACCGCAAAAGCCTGCGCGGTCTTGTCATACCAGCCCGATGCGCGCAGCTCATCGATGAAAATCGCATCCGCTTCGCGCAGCAGGTCGGCGTACTGCGCCTTCACTTCGCCGAGAATGCGCACGCCGAGCCCGGGGCCGGGGAACGGATGCCGGAACACCATTTCCCGCGGCAGGCCCAGCGCGATGCCGAGATCGCGAACCTCGTCCTTGAACAGTTCACGCAGGGGTTCCAGCAGCTTCAGATGCAACGTGTCGGGCAGGCCGCCGACATTGTGGTGCGACTTGATGGTATGCGCCTTCTTGGTCTTGGCGCCGGCCGACTCGATGACGTCCGGATAGATCGTGCCCTGCGCCAGCCATTTCGCCGCGGGCAGTTTTGCGGACTCAGCCTGGAACACCTCGACGAACTCGCGACCGATGATTTTCCGCTTCTGTTCGGGATCAGTGACCCCGGCCAGATGGCGCATGAACTGCTCGCGCGCATCGACATGGATCACCTTCACACCCAGGTTTTGCGCAAAAGTGGCCATCACCTGGTCGGCCTCGTTGAGCCGCAGCAGGCCGTTGTCGACAAATACGCAGGTCAGCTGCTTGCCGATCGCACGGTGGATCAGCGCAGCAGCCACCGACGAGTCAACACCGCCCGAAAGGCCGAGGATGACCTCCTCGTTGCCCACCTCGCGCCTGATGCGTGCAACGGCCTCATCGACATAATCGGGCATGCTCCAGTCGCCCTTCAGGCCGCAGATTCCCAGCACAAAACGTTCGATCAGGGCCCTGCCCTGGGGCGTATGCGTGACTTCGGGATGGAACTGCACGGCGTAGAAACTGCGCGTCTCGTCGGCCATGCCGGCAATGGGGCAGCTGTCATTGCTCGCCATCAGCCTGAAGCCGGGCGGCATGTCGATCACCTTGTCGCCGTGACTCATCCAGACATCAAGCATGCCGTGGCCTTCCGCAGTAACGCGGTCCTGGATGCCTTTCAGCAGTGCCGTGTGGCCGCGCGCACGCACCTCGGCATAGCCGAATTCGCGCACCTTGCCCATTTCGACCTTGCCGCCCAGTTGTTCGGCCATGGCCTGCATGCCGTAGCAGATGCCCAGGACCGGCACGCCCAGTTCGTACACCAGGGCGGGCGCCCGCGGCGTGCTGTCCTCCCAGACGGAGGCCGGACCGCCCGAAAGGATCACACCGGCGGGCTTGAAAGCCCTGATGAAATCATCGGTGACGTCGTGCGGGTGGAGTTCGCAGTAGACGTGCAGTTCGCGCACCCGGCGCGCGATCAACTGGGTGTATTGCGAGCCAAAATCGAGAATCAGGATTTTTTCGTGATGCACGGGCATTACCGTTGCGGCTGGTTGTGAGGTGCCTGCGCCGGTGGCGCAGGAATGCAGGTCATTCAACGCGGTAGTTCGGCGCTTCCTTGACGATCTGCACGTCATGCACATGTGATTCACGCACTCCGGCCGTGGTGATCTCGACAAACTCCGCGTCGCGCCTGACTGCATCAATGCTGCCGCAGCCCATGTAACCCATGCTCGCCCGCAACCCGCCCATCAGCTGGTGGATCAGCGGTGCCACGCCGCCCTTGTACGGCACCCGTCCTTCGACACCCTCCGGCACCAGTTTTTCCGTATCGAGCTCGTCATGCTCCTGGAAGTAGCGGTCCGCGGACCCCTGCTGCATCGCGCCCAGCGATCCCATGCCGCGGTAGGATTTGTAGGAACGCCCCTGGAAAAGCTCGATTTCCCCGGGCGACTCCTCAGTGCCTGCAAAAAGGCTTCCCACCATGACCGAATGCGCGCCGGCGGCGATGGCCTTCGCGATATCGCCCGAATAGCGGATGCCGCCGTCGGCAATCAACGGCACGTCGGTTTTCTGCAAAGCCTTGGCGACATTGGCAACTGCGGTGATCTGGGGCACGCCGATGCCGGCGACGATGCGGGTGGTGCAGATCGAACCCGGTCCGATGCCCACCTTGACGCCGTCTGCGCCGTGGTCGACCAGTGCCTTGGCGGCCGCCGCGGTGGCGATATTGCCGCCGATGACCTGAAGCTTGGGATATGTCCGCTTCAACCAGCGCACGCGCTTGAGTACACCCTCGGAATGGCCATGCGCGGTGTCGACGATGATCAGGTCGGCACCCGCCTCGACCAGGGCCTCGGCGCGCTCTTCAGTGCCCTCTCCGACGCCGACAGCCGCACCGACGCGCAGGCGTCCCAGCTTGTCCTTGCAGGCATTGGGATGCTCGGAGGACTTCAGGATGTCCTTGACGGTGACCAGCCCGCGCAGTTCGAAGTTCTTGTTGACGACAAGCACGCGCTCGAGACGGTGCTTGTGCATCAGCACCCGCGCCTCTTCCCGGCTCGCCCCTTCACGCACGGTAATCAGCTTCTCGCGGGGGGTCATGATGTTCTTTACCGGCTGGTTGAGCTTGCGCTCGAAGCGCAAGTCACGGTTGGTGACAATGCCGACGACCTTGCCGTCAGCCTCGACAACCGGCAACCCGGATATGCGGTATTGCTGCGTCAGGGCCAGCACGTCGCGCACAGTCATGTCCTGGGTGATCGTGATCGGATCCTTGACGATGCCGCTCTCGAAACGCTTGACCTTGGTGACCTCAATCGCCTGCGCCTTGGGCGTCATGTTCTTGTGCACGATGCCAATGCCGCCCTCCTGCGCAATGGCAATCGCGAGGCGGGATTCGGTCACGGTGTCCATGGCCGCGGACACCAGGGGGATGTTCAGGGAAATGCCGCGGGTGATCTTGGTCTTGAGGCTGACTTCACGCGGCAGGATTGAGGAATGTGCCGGAATCAGCAGCACATCGTCGAAAGTCAGGGCTTTCTGCACCACGCGCATGGGATGCGTCCTTCGCAAAGCGCGGATTATAGGCGTTGGGGCGTAAACGGTAAACTGACTGTGGCGTTAGTCCATTGACTGAACGGCCCAAACTGGCTATTTTTCCCTGCGGTCAAGGCGCGTCCGGCGATCCGCCGGGCGGCTGCCGGAAAAGTATTCCGGCGCGTGCCGGATTACTGCCGGATCACACAACCAAGCAGGTGTCGAATATGAGAAACACTGTTGTCGCCTTGGCACTGGCAGTCCTTCCCCTCGCGGCCCACGCCCAGATCATGAAATGTGTCGGCGCCGGTGGCCGTGTCGAGTTTGCGGCGAGTTGCCCGCCCGGCACCAAAGCGGAAAACACGGGCATCCGCAACGCACCTGCGGCCGCGCCCGCGAATCAGCAGAAAACACTGGCTGAGCGCGATGCCGAATTCCGCAAAAGGCAGGCGGAACAGCAGGAGGCGGCCAAAAAAGCGGAGGAAAAAACCCAGGAAGCAGCCGACCGCAGGCAAAACTGTGAAACGGCACAGTCCTACCTGCGCAGCCTGCAGGCCGGCAACCGCATCGGCAGGACAGACCCCAAGACCGGCGAACGGGTATTCCTCGAAGACAACGAACGCGCCGCTGAAATCGCACGCGCCCAGCGCGCAGCCGATACCAACTGCAAGTAGCCGCCTAGCGGCTGCCGCGCCTGCGCCTTGCTTCCTTGGGGTCGGCACGCAAGGCCCTGTAGATCTCAACCCGGTCACCCGGCTGCAGCACCGTCTCGCGGGATACCGCACGACCATGGATGCCGATGGGCGCGGTGGCGAAATCAATGCCGGGAAACTCCGCCTGCAATCCGCAGCGCTCGACCGCCGTGCCGGCCGTAGTACCGCCGGGCAGTTTCAGGGTCCGGGTCATCTGGCGTCCGGGCAGCGCACAGATGACACTGACCTCGATCGGCATGTCATCGCTTTCCATGCAACTGCCCCGCACGCTTCAGGAAGGCATCCACCATCGTCCCCGCGATGTGGCCGAAAACCGGCCCCGCAATCTTCTCGAAGAGGACGCTCGAGAACTCATAGTGCAGGCTGAAGTCAATCCTGCAGGCCCCCTCCCCCAGCGCGGTGAAGCGCCACTCGCCATCAAGGACACGAAAGGGACCCTCCACCAGCTTCATCACCATCCGCTCGGGCGGTTCCTTCCGGTTTTCCGTGGAAAAACTCTGCCGCAGACCGCGAAAACTGATGTGTATGGCTGCACAGGTGGTTTCCGCCGTGCGCAGCGTCACCGTGGTGGAACTGCACCAGGGCAGGAATTCGGGATATCGCTCGATGTCATCGACCAGAGCAAACATTTCCGCGGCGCTGAACTCGACCAGGGCTGAACGCGAAACCTTCATGCAGTCAACCGCAAGCGCCCTGCCGGGCCGGTTAGAATACGGCTGTCCATGCGCAAGCCCATATGAGTATCGTCCAGAACAAAAAAGCGTTTCACGACTATTTTATCGAACAGCGTTTCGAGGCGGGTATCGCCCTCGAAGGCTGGGAGGTCAAGGCCGTGCGGGCCGGGCGTGCGCAGATCAAGGAAGCCTACGTGATCATCAGCAATTCCGAGCTTTTCCTGCTCGGCTGCCACATCAGCCCGCTGCCCACTGCGTCGACGCACGTCCTGCCCGACCCGACACGCACCCGCAAGCTGCTGCTGCATGCAGAGGAGATCACCCGCCTGATCGGCAGCGTCGAGCGGGCGGGCTATACGCTGGTGCCGCTGGACCTGCATTACTCGAAAGGCCGGATCAAGCTGGAAATCGGGCTGGCCAAAGGCAAAAAGCAGCACGACAAGCGGGCAAGCGAAAAGGACCGGGAGTGGCAGCGCGAACAGCAGCGCCTGATACGCGCCAGGACATGACTGCACCGGAGATTAACGGCACCGGAGCCTCCGGCGCAGAATGGGGTGGCTGATGGGACTCGAACCCACGACAACCGGAATCACAATCCGGGACTCTACCAACTGAGCTACAGCCACCACTGGAACTGCCGAGATCGGCGCCGGGATCTGGCGCGCCCGGCGGGACTCGAACCCACAACCCCCGGCTTAGAAGGCCGGTGCTCTATCCGGTTGAGCTACGGGCACAAAATCGGGCGGGAATGCCGGGCTTAACCCGCCTAAACCGAAGGCGCGTAATATACTCCGCCCCCCGCTCGAGCGTCAATCAGACAGGCGGCCGGACGAACCCTTCCTTGCTTGCGACGGGTATCGAATTCTGTTATTAAAGCTTCTTTTTTTGGCGCAGAAAACCTCCTCATGGCCACCGAAATGCTGAAAAACTTCCCCGCCTACAAAGCCAAGGGAAAAGAGGAATACATGAATGCGCGGCAGCTGGCGCATTTCCGCAAAATGCTCGAGGAAATGAAGAGGGAGTTGTCCCAGGACATCGACCGCACTGTCCACACGATGCAGGACGAGGCGACCATTTTCGCCGATCCCAACGACCGCGCCAGCCAGGAATCGGACATGTCCCTGGAACTGCGCAACCGGGATCGCGAGCGCAAGCTGATCAAGAAAATCGACGAAACCATCGCCCGCATCGCGGCCAAGGACTACGGCTATTGCGATTCCTGCGGCGTGGAAATCGGCCTGAAGCGGCTGGAAGCACGTCCGACGGCAACGCTCTGCATTGACTGCAAGACGCTTGACGAACTGCGCGAGCGCCAGGTCGCCAAATAATCACCGGCCTCAACCGGCAAAAAACAAAGGGGGCCGCGGCCCCCTTTTGTTTTCCCGCAGCCCGCCCTCCGGCGAGCCATCCTTCCCTTTACTGCGCCTGTGCAGCCTGCTCTGCGGGCGCGTTGACGGCTTTCATCGACAGGCGCAGGCGTCCCTTCTCGTCGGCCTCCAGCACCTTGACCCGCACCGCCTGGCCTTCCTTGAGATGGTCGGCCACGCTGTTCACCCGCTCGTTGGCGATCTGCGAAATGTGCAGCAGGCCGTCACGGCCCGGAAGCACGCTGACAATGGCGCCAAAATCGAGCAGTTTGAGCACTGTGCCGTCGTAAATGCGGCCGACTTCGACATCCGCCGTCAGGTCCTCGATGCGCTTGCGGGCATTCTCGCCACCCTCGGAGGACACGCAGGCAATGGTCACCGTACCGTCATCCTGGATGTCGATCGTGGTGCCCGTCTCCTCGGTGATGGCGCGGATGACCGCACCGCCCTTGCCGATGACGTCGCGGATCTTCTCCGGCTTGATCTTCATCGTGATCATCCGCGGCGCCCAGGCGGAAAGCTCGGTACGCGGCGCATCGATCGCAGTGCGCATTTTCTCGAGGATGTGCAGCCGGCCTTCGCGGGCCTGGACCAGCGCGGCATGCATGATTTCCTTGGTGATGCCGGTGATCTTGATATCCATCTGGAGAGCGGTGACACCCGTCTCGGTACCGGCCACCTTGAAATCCATGTCGCCCAGGTGATCTTCGTCGCCGAGAATATCCGACAGCACCGCAAACCGGTTGCCTTCCTTGATCAGGCCCATCGCGATGCCGGCAACCTGCGCTTTCAGCGGCACGCCGGCATCCATCAGCGACAGGCAGCCGCCACAGACCGATGCCATCGAGCTCGAACCGTTTGATTCCGTGATTTCGGAAACAACGCGGATC
The DNA here is from genome assembly GCA_023431245.1 of Pseudomonadota bacterium. Taxonomy (GTDB): domain Bacteria; phylum Pseudomonadota; class Gammaproteobacteria; order Burkholderiales; family SG8-41. Next base: position 11,693 of record JAEYXO010000051.1, read on the forward strand.
GAATAGGCAAACTCTTCGGCAGTGGGCAGCACAGCCACGAGGGCACGTTTGGCCAGGCGGCCGTGGCCGATTTCGCGGCGTTTCGGGGAACCGACCCGGCCGGTTTCACCGGTCGAGTACGGCGGAAAATTGTAGTGCAGCATGAAGCGGTCGCGGTATTCGCCCTGCAGCGCGTCGATGATCTGTTCGTCGCGCGAAGTGCCGAGGGTGGCAACCACGATAGCCTGGGTCTCGCCGCGGGTGAACAGTGCGGAACCATGGGTTCTCGGCAGCACGCCTGTGCGGATCGTGATCGGGCGCACGGTGCGGGTGTCGCGCCCGTCGATGCGCGGCTCACCGTCGAGAATCTGGTTGCGCACGATCTTGGCTTCGAGATTGCCCAGTTCGTTTTTCACCGCGTTGATCAGGTCGGCGGAAGCATCGGCCGGCAGCAGTTCGGCAACGACTTTCTGCGTGATCTCCTTTATGCGCACCGTGCGCGCCTGCTTCTGCCGGATCTGGTAGGCGGCACGCAGGTCGGCTTCGGCAATCTGGGACATCCGCGCAATCAGCTGTTCGTCCTTTGCCGGCGGCTCCCAGTTGTACTCGGGCACCCCGGTCTCGTCGACCATTTCGTTGATTGCCTTGATCACGACCTGCGTCTGCTCGTGACCGAACACGACTGCGCCCAGCATCACGTCTTCGGGCAACTGCTGCGCCTCGGATTCCACCATCAGCACGGCCTGCTCGGTGCCGGCCACAACCAGGTCCAGCTGCGAAGTCTTCAGTTCGGTGGCCGTCGGATTGAGTATGTACTGGCCGTTGGCGTAAGCGACCCGGGCAGCGCCGATCGGGCCGCCGAAGGGCACGCCGGACAGCGCCAGCGCGGCCGATGCGCCGACCATCGCGGGAATGTCAGAGTCAATCTCGCTGTTCGACGACATCACCGTCGCGACGATCTGGATTTCGTTGTAGAAACCTTCCGGAAACAGCGGGCGAATGGGACGGTCGATGAGACGCGAAGTCAGGATTTCCTTTTCCGAAGGGCGCCCCTCACGGCGGAAAAATCCCCCCGGAATCTTGCCGGCGGCGTAAGTCCGCTCCTGGTAATCCACCGTCAGCGGGAAAAAGTCCTGTCCCGGTTTGGCATTGCGCGCCGCCACGGCGGTCACCAGGACAACAGTGTCTTCCATTGTCACCAAAACCGCGCCGGAAGCCTGGCGCGCGATTTCGCCGGTCTCCAGCGTCAGCTGGTGGCGGCCCCACATCAAAGTTTTCTTTACCGGGTTCAAAATGGTTTTCCTTTTCTCTTTGCTCTGCTCAAAAACAAAAAGACCGCACACGCGGTCTTCCGGAGGATCAATAGGCGCTACCTGCCGGCGCTCCCCAGCACCGGCTTGCCGACCGGGCGCCGTGCGGACTGCACACGGACGCCGGCATTGCAGACCTGCATGATGGCCTGCTTACTTGCGAAGGCCGAGACGCTCGATCAGCGCCTTGTACTGCTCGGCCTTGGTTCTTTTCAGATAATCCAGCAGTTTGCGGCGTTTGCTGACCATCCGCAGCAGGCCGCGGCGGGAATGATGATCCTTGCTGTGCGCCTTGAAATGCTCGGTCAGATCCGTGATGCGTGCGGTCAGCAGTGCGACCTGGACCTCGGGTGAACCCGAGTCGCCCTTGGCACGCTGAAAGTCCTGCAAAACCTGCGCCTTTTGGGCAGTGGTTACAGCCATGTTCTGTCTCCGACGAAAAAACGCGTTATTTTACTCCGTAACTACCGGATTGCTCAAGCTGTTTGGGCCCGAAACCGCTGCGACAGACCGTGCCAGCAGGCGCCGGGCAAGCAGGGTTCCTGCGGCAAGCTCGCCGACACCGAAAAACCCCCCTCCTGCGCCGTAAAGCCGATACAGCCCGGAAGGCTCCGGCTGCCCGAGATCGGCCTGTTGTCCCATCAGCAGGCGGCGCTCCAGATCTGCGGCCAGGTCGAGTCGTGGCAACCCGGCGGCAAAAGTATCCACCGGCAGCATTTTTTCCAGCCTCTGCGGCAGGGACATCGCCTCCAGTTCCGGCATCGAAACGGCCTGGTCCAGACTCAGATTGCCGGCCCGCTCCCGCGTCAAGGCGGTCAGATGCGCACCACAGCCCAGCACTTTGCCCATGTCTTCAGCCAGCACCCGGATATAGGTGCCTTTACTGCACGACACCCGAATTTTCAAAATTTTATATTTAAAATCAATTACTTGAATTGAATTTATGACTATGGGGCGAGTTTCCCGTTCCACCGTTACACCCTCGCGGGCATAGGCATAAAGCGGCCTGCCACCGACCTTGATCGCCGCATGCATGGGGGGCTGCTGCTGCTGCTTCCCCAGGAATCCCTGCACTGCCCCGTCGATCTGCACCCGGGTCACGGTCAGTGCTGACTCCCCCGTGATTTCGCCCTCTGCATCACCGGTGGTCGTGGTAACTCCTAGTCGCAGGGTTGCCAGATAACATTTGTCTGCATCAAGCAGGAACTGCGAGAACTTGGTCGCCTCGCCAAAACCGATCGGGAGCAGTCCGTCGGCCATCGGATCCAGCGTTCCGGTATGTCCGGCCTTTCGCGCGTTGAACAGCCACTTGGCACGGGCCACCGCCTGCTGGGACGTCAGCCCCCTTGGCTTGTCGAGCAACAACACGCCGTCAACCGCCTGGCGGGCGGCAGCAGCCGGCATCATTGCCGCTTTTTGACCGGAGGCTCGCTGACGGCCTCGTCTATCAGCCGCGAAAGCCGCATGCCGCGCTCGATCGAAACGTCGTAGTGAAAGTGGAGCTGCGGGACCGTGCGCAGCTTGATGCGTTGCGCCAGGATGCTGCGCACGAAACCCGCGGCATGTCCGAGCGCACGCTCCGCCGCCTCCTGCTGTGCGGGTTCGCCGAGAACCGTGAAGAACACCTTGGCGTGCGCATTGTCCTGCGACACTTCGACATCGGTCACGGTAACCAGCGAGACGCGGGGATCCTTGATCTCCAGCCTGATGATGTCCGACAACTCACGCTGGATCTGATCGGCAATCCGCCGTCCGCGGGAAAAATCTTTAGGCATGAAACCCCCGATCTGCAAACAGCCGCTTGCCGCCGCCCCGGCCGGCGGCGCGGAACCGCCTTACAGCGTCCTCGCGACTTCGACGACCTCGAAGACTTCCAACTGGTCGCCTTCCTTGATGTCGTTGAAGTTCTTCAGGGACAGGCCGCACTCGAAGCCCGCCTTGACTTCGCGCACGTCATCCTTGAAGCGCTTGAGGGAATCGAGCTCACCCTCGTGTATCACAACGTTGTCGCGGAGCACGCGGACTTTCGAACCCCGGCGGATGAGGCCTTCAAGCACGTAACACCCGGCGACAGCGCCGACCTTGGAAATGCGGAACACCTGCCGTATCTCGACCAGGCCGACGGCATTTTCCTTGCGCTCCGGCGACAGCATCCCGGTCAGGGCGGCCTTGATTTCATCCACCGCATCGTAAATCACGTTGTAGTAGCGGATGTCGACGCCGTTGCCTTCGGCCAGCTTGCGCGCCATGCCATCGGCACGGGTATTGAAACCGATGATCACCGCCTTCGAGGCCAGCGCCAGATTGACGTCGGATTCCGTGATGCCGCCCACGGCGGCATGCACGATGTTGACCTTCACCTCATCGGTCGAAAGCTTGCCCAGCGCATGGGTGAGACCTTCAAAAGAGCCCTGCACATCCGCCTTGATGATCAGCGACAGCGTCTTGACCTCGCCTTCTCCCATCTGGTCGAACATGTTCTCGAGTTTTGCCGCCTGCTGCTTCGCCAGCTTCACGTCACGGTATTTGCCCTGGCGGAACAGCGCAATTTCACGCGCCTTGCGCTCGTCGCCCAGCACCATGACTTCGGCGCCCGCAGCCGGAACATCGGAAAGACCCAGCACTTCCACCGGAATCGAAGGCCCGGCGGACTCGATGGTCTTGCCGGCCTCGTCCAGCAGCGCGCGCACGCGGCCGAACACCGCTCCGGCGAGCACCACATCCCCGCGCTTCAGGGTTCCCGACTGCACCAGCACGGTGGCCACCGGACCGCGCCCCTTGTCGAGCCTCGATTCGACGACGATGCCCTTTGCCGGCGCGTCACGCGGGGTCTTGAGTTCCAGCACTTCCGCCTGGAGCAGTATGCGTTCCAGCAGGCTGTCGATGCCCTGCCCGGTTTTTGCGGAGACTTCGACAAACATGGTGTCGCCGCCCCACTCCTCCGGCACCACTTCACGGGCGGCAAGATCCTGCTTGACGCGCTCCGCATTGGCCTCGGGTTTGTCGATCTTGTTTAGTGCGACGACGATCGGCACATTGCCGGCCTTTGCATGGTGAATGGCTTCGGCCGTCTGCGGCATCACGCCATCGTCAGCCGCGACCACCAGGATCACCAGATCGGTCACCTTCGCGCCGCGGGCCCGCATCGCCGTAAAGGCCTCGTGGCCGGGCGTGTCGAGGAAGGTGATCATGCCGCGCGGCGTCTCCACATGGTAGGCGCCGATATGCTGGGTGATGCCGCCCGCTTCGCCGCTGGCAACGCGGGTGCGCCGGATATAGTCGAGCAGCGATGTCTTGCCGTGGTCCACGTGCCCCATCACCGTGACAACCGGCGCACGCGGTTCGGCTTTCACTTCGGGCTGTGCCGCCGATTCGGCCAGGAAGGCATCCGGCTCGTCAAGCTTGGCGCGCTTGGCCGTATGCCCCATTTCCTCCACCAGGATGATCGCCGTGTCCTGGTCGAGCACCTGGTTGATGGTCGCCATGGTGCCCAGCTTCATCAGCGTCTTGATGACCTCAGCCGCCTTCACCGACATCTTGTGCGCCAGATCGGCGACGGTAATCGTTTCAGGCACCAGCACTTCGCGCACCACCGGCTCTGTCGGCGCCATGAAGCCGTGTTGCTGGTCGCCCTCGTGTTTGTGCGTGGTGCGATGCACCTTGCGTTCACGCCAGCCCAGCCCGCCGGATGCATCGCCGCGTGTCTTGATGCTGCGTTTGCGCGCCGCCGGATCCTGCCATACCACCTGCTTGACCGGTTTTTTGGGCGCCTTCTTGGCTTTGCTCGCGGCATCACCGGCCGGCACCGCCGGCTTGTGTATGGTTCCTTCGACAGCAGGTTCTGCAGCCGAAGGAGCGGCCTCTTCGGCCACCGGCTGCGCAGCCTTTGCCACGGCGGCTTCGGCCGCCGCCTCCGCTGCAACCTGCGCCTTTTTGCGCTTCTCCTGCTTTTTGGCGACGTCTTCAGCCTGCCTCGCCGCCAGTTCCGCCTGCTGCCTGGCCTCCGCCTCGCGGGCTGCCATTTCCGCCGCGTCGATTACCGGTTTCGCCGCCTGCGGCTCCTCGGTCTTTTCCGGTTCGACGGCATCGCGCTTGATCAACACGCGTTTTTTGCGCACCTCCACCTGGATGGTGCGCGCCTTGCCGGTTGTTGCATCCGCCTTCTTGATTTCGGTGGTCTGCCGGCGGGTCAGCGTGATCTTCTGCTTGCCTTCTTTGGCGCCATGCGCTTCCCGCAGATGATCGAGCAGCTGGGTTTTGTCCTTTTCCGTCAGAACGGCATCGCCGGTCAGCGCCTTGGTGACGCCGGCCGCACGCAACTGCTCCAGCAGCAACTCCGGCTGGACGCCCAGTTCCTGGGCAAATTCTTTGACTTTTATCTGTGCCATCGCTGGTTATTTTCGGGTCTCAGGCATTGGTTTCGGCAAACCACGGCGCACGCGCTGCCATGATGAGGGTTTTTGCACGTTCGGCATCCATCTCTGTCAGCTCGACGAGATCATCGGTCGCATAGTCCGCAAGATCCTCCTGCGTGGCGATGCCCTTGGAGGCCAGCAGGCGCGCGGTGTCGTTATCCATGCCCTCGACCTTCATCAGGTCCTCGATGTCGTGCTCGACCTTCTCCTCGCTGGCGATCGCCTGCGTCAGCAGCGCGTTGCGCGCACGGCTGCGCAGCTCATTGACCGTGGCCTCGTCGAAGGCCTCGATTTCCAGCATTTCACTGAGCGGCACGTAAGCCACTTCCTCCAGCGTCGAAAAACCCTCCTGCACAAGGATGTCGGCCACCTCCTCGTCGACGTCGAGCTTTTCCATGAACTCGGCACGGGTGCGCGAAGTTTCCTCCTCGCTTTTCTTCTGCGCATCAACTTCGGTCATCAGGTTGAGCTCCCAGCCGGTCAGCTCCCCCGCCAGGCGCACGTTCTGCCCGTTGCGCCCGATGGCCTGGGCCAGGTTTTCCTCGTCGACGACGATGTCCATGCTGTGCTTCTCCTCATCGACGACGATGCTGCTGACTTCCGCCGGCGCCAGCGCATTGATGACGAACTGCGCCGGATCAGGATTCCACAGCACGATGTCGACGCGCTCCTGGGCAAGCTCCGCGGTGACAGCCTGCACCCGGGAACCCCGCATGCCGACACAGGTGCCGATCGGGTCGATCCGGGCGTCCTTGGAGTGCACCGCGATCTTCGCCCGGGAACCCGGGTCACGGGCGGCGCCCTTGATCTCGAGCAGGCCCTCCTCGATTTCCGGCACCTCGAGTTCGAAGAGCCTGGCAATGAATTCAGGCGCCGTCCGCGACAGGATCAGGTGCGGACCCCGTGCCTGGCGGTCAACCTTCCAGACATAGGCGCGGACACGATCGCCGAGACGCAAATTCTCCTTGGGGATCATCTGGTCGCGCGGCAGCATGGCCTCCAGCCTTCCCGACTCGACAATGGCGTTGCCGCGCTCCATGCGCTTGATCACACCGGTGACGAGGTGCTCCTTGCGCGCAAGGAAATCATTGAGGATCTGCTCGCGCTCGGCATCGCGGATCTTCTGCACGATGACCTGCTTGGCGGTCTGCGCCCCGATGCGGCCGACCTCCATGCCCTCGAGCGGCTCTTCGATGAAATCGCCGATCTCGTACTCCGGGTCCTCTTCCTGCGCCTCGTGCAATTTGTACTGGCGCGACGGAAACTCGATGTCCTCGTTCTTCACCACCTCCCAGCGGCGGAAAAAGGAAAACTCGCCGGTTGTGCGGTCCACAGAAGCGCGGACATCCACATCTTCGGTGAATTTTTTCTTGGCAGCGGAAGCCAGGGCGAGCTCGAGCGCGCCGAACACGATTTCCTTGTCGACGTTCTTTTCGCGCGCCAACGCATCCACCAGCAACAGAATTTCACGATTCATATCCGTCTCCCGCTCACAGCGCCGGCACCAGCCGCGCCTTGTCCACATTGCCGAGGTCCAGCGACAGCATCCGCCCGTCGACTTCCAGACCCACTTTGCCTGCTCCTGCATCGCACAGCACACCGACAAAATTGCGCTGACCTTCAAGCGGAACCCGCAGCTTCAGCCGCGCCGTCTGCCCGGCAAATCGCGCAAAGTCCCGCGCCGTGCGCAGCGGCCTGTCCAGCCCCGGAGAAGAAACCTCCAGGCGGTCATAAGCCACGTTCTCCACCGCGAACAGCCGGGTGAGATGGTTGCTCACCAGCGCGCAATCATCGACATTGATGCCGCCCGGTTTGTCGATGAAGACACGCAGCAGAGCCCCCCTCGCGGAGCGTTCAAGCTCCACCAGTTCATAACCCAGCCCGGCCAGCGTTTTTTCGAGCAAACCCTGCAAATCCATGCGAATCCAGCGCCACAAACAAAAAATGGGCGATCCGCCCATCCGTGTGTGCTGCCCAATCTGTTTCACAGAACTTTGAAGTATAACAAAATTTTGCTCTCCGTCCAATAAAAGGCCGTTCTGGAGGCCTTCGACGAGAAAAAGAAAAATTCATTAAAAATCAATTAATTATGATAACTATCGGCAACACCCTCCCGAGGCACCCCATGACCCCCTTGCTGCCGTCAGACAACTGTATATAATCACAGTCATGAATGACGAGAATTTCAGCGAATCCCAGAAATCCCTGACACCCCGCCAGGTCGAGATCCTGCGTCTGATCGAGACACACGTCGAGGAATCCGGTTTTCCGCCAACCCGCGCCGAAATCTGCGCTGCCATGGGCTTCAGTTCCCCCAATGCCGCGGAAACCCATCTTCGCGCCCTGGAGCGAAAAGGCGTCATCGAAATGACTTCGGGTGCCTCGCGGGGCATCAGGCTGAAACAAGCCTCCACCTTGCCGGTTGTCGGGCGGGTGGCCGCAGGCAGTCCGATGCTGGCCGAACAGAACGTCGAACAACGCTGCCGCGTCGATCCCGCCCTGTTTGAACCCGCTGCAGACTACCTGCTCCGCGTACGCGGAATGAGCATGCGTGATGCGGGCATTCTCGAAGGTGATTTGCTGGCGGTGCATCGCACCCAGAATTTCCGGTCAGGACAGATTGTCGTGGCGCGACTGCACGATGAGGTCACGGTAAAACGCATCCAGCGCAACCGCAACATCGTGGAACTGCTTCCGGAAAATCCCGATTTCCAGCCCATCACCGTTGATCTGAAACGGGAGTCCCTGGAAATCGAGGGCATTGCAGTTGGCGTGATCCGCAACGGCAAATGGTGAACGCGCTGTGCCCGCTGCCAAGCCGTCGCTGGAGCAGATCCTGCGCCGCCACGACACCTGGCGCGGCCGGGGTTGCGCCGCAGCCAGACACGACAATCCCTCCACCGGTCATCCGGAACTCGATGCCGTGCTGCCCGGCAATGGCTGGCCCGCAGGCGCACTGACCGAAATCTGCTTTGACCGTCCGGGCATCGGCGAACTTCAGCTGCTGATGCCTGCGGCAGCCCGCAGCACACGCGATGGACGCTGGCTGTCCCTGATCACACCGCCCTGCACACCCTACCCTCCGGCCCTGGCCGCCTTCGGCATCGACCTGCGGCAGGTGCTGCTGCTTCATACGGCCTCCCCCGGAGAGCAAGTTTGGGCCTGCGAACAGCTGCTGAAATCCGGCCTGTGCGGCGCCGCGCTGATGTGGCTGGAATCGGCCAGTGAACACTGCCTGCGCCGCCTGCAGCAGGCTGCCGAATGCAGCACGGCGGTCACCGTGCTGTACCGCCCCCGTCAGGCACAGCCCTGTGCCGTCTCGGCACTGCGCCTGCATGTCCGAAAGCAGGACAACCGGACTGCAATTCACGTGCTGAAACGGCGTGGCGGCGCTGTCCCGCATCCCGTATTGCTCGACCTGCATGCACCGCTGACCGGCAGGACATCCGCAAGAGAACATGCGGCAGTTGCGGCATCACGGGCGCCGCTGCAGCCTGCGCACTGAACAGACAGTCACGCAGCACAGCTTTTCCGCAACCCCGCCAGGCACGCTCCAACACCGCACCATGCTGTGGCTCGCCCTTCGTTTTCCGCGCCTGGCGCTGGAAATACATGCACGGGCCTGCGAATCGTCGCAGGTGCTGGCCCTGGCGGAAGCAAGGGGAATTCGCCCGCGGCTGCTGCTTTGCAATGCGGCCGCGCATGCACGCGGCATACGCCCGGGCATGACCCCCGCATCGGCTTTTGCGCTGTGCGGCAGCCTGAAAGTCATCCCCCGGGCACCCGCCCTTGAACAGGAGGCGCTGGAGCATATCGCCGCCTGGACCTGCCAGTTCACACCGAAAGTCAGC
>JAEYXO010000081.1 GCA_023431245.1 Pseudomonadota bacterium
GAGTTTCATGTTGTGTCCCCGGTTGATGGGGGCGACGCCCGGCGTCGCCCCCGGATTTCGATTGCGCTTAAAAGGTTTTCGACAGGTAGACCACGAAGGCATCCTTGCCGACCTGGCGGCCGTTGACGGTCGTGTAGAAGGCCTTCTGCGTGGCATTCATGTCAGTGCCGGTTGCGAAAGCGCCGATCGTGAAGTCCTTGGGCAGCGCATAGCTGACGCCGAGTTTCCAGTCCTTGTACGAGGCGAAGGAGTCGTTCGACACGCCGGCAGCGGTGCTGCCGTCGAATTCCTGGATGCCGTAGTGGGCGACGAGGCTCAGCTTGTCGGTCACGGGCACCGTGGCGGTCAGGTCCAGGTAATAGGTGTCGCGGCTGTTGGCGACGCCGAAGGTCTTGTTGCCGATGCTGTGCGAGTACTTCGCGGTCAGCCATTTCCAGGACAGCGCGCCGTAGATCTCGAGGGTGTCGGCCTTGGTGCCGCCGGCGACGACGGTGCCCGGGTAGTAGTACTGCAGGATGCCGACGTCGTAGCCGAAGTCGCTCTTGCCGATGCTGCCCTTGAAGCCCGCGTAGAAGTCCATTTCCAGGCTGCCGCCGTCGGAGTAGGCGCCGAAGTCGCGCAGCCAGCTTACGTTGGACATCCAGGTGCCGGCGTAGAAGCCGCTGGAGTGGCTGTAGTCGAACCCGCCCTGCAGCGCCGGTTTGCGGTCGGTCTGGGTGAGACCGCGGAAAATGTACTCGCTGTAGAGGCCGACATTGCCGGTCAGCGTGTGCGGCGAGTCGGCGGCCGTGGCAAAGGCGGGTGCAAAGGCACCGGCAACGAGTCCGGCGATGATGGTCTTCTTAATCATGTTCTTCCCTTTCAAGAGTGTTGGCCGAGGTACGATAAAACTGCGATGCCTTATCAGCAGGTACCGTGCCAGATAAAAATATCTTTAAAAACAATTATTTAATGACATTTTTCGGAATGACCGGGAAGCGTGGTGCACCAATTGGGTGCGGTACCCCATGTTGGTGCACCAATCTGGCGGTACGTCTGCCCCAGCGTGATGCGTACAGTGTGGATTCCGGATGGCGCGAGGCAATCTTGTTACACTCAGCCCGACTCCCCAGGCAGACGACCATGGATCAGAAACTGCTCAATGAAATCAACGAAAAGGTGAAGGCTGCGCTGGCCCAGGGACCGGCAGCCGATGTCGAGAAAAACCTGCGTGCCCTGCTGGGCGGGCTGTTCAGCCGGCTGGACCTGGTGACCCGCGAGGAATTTGATGTGCAGCGGGAGGTGCTGCTGCGGACCCGCGCCAAACTCACCGAACTCGAGAAAAAAGTGGCCGAACTGGAGAAGGAAGCCTCCGGACCGGCCGCCAGCCCCCGGCCGTAACCGCCGGCCCGGCGCCTGCGGGGCGTCAGCCGCGGGGATGTGGCAGGCGTTTAACCGGCTTAACTCCGACGGATGCGCTGATTCCAAGTGTCCCTGGCCGTACTGTACAGCCGTGCCCTTGCGGGCATGGACGCCCCCCTGGTGACGGTCGAAACCCATCTCGCCAACGGTCTGCCGTCCTTCACCATCGTCGGCCTGCCCGAAACCGAGGTGAAGGAGGCCAAGGACCGCGTGCGTGCCGCGCTGCTGAATGCGCGTTTCGAGTTTCCGGCGCGGCGCATCACCGTCAATCTGGCACCGGCAGACCTGCCGAAGGAGTCGGGTCGTTTCGATCTGCCGATCGCGCTCGGCATACTGGTGGCCTCCGGACAGATTCCCGGCGGACGCACGTCCGGCATCGAATTTGCCGGTGAGCTGGCGCTGACCGGCGAACTGCGCCCGGTCAGGGGCGCGCTGGCGATGGCGCTGGCCGTGGCGCGGGACGACCGGGCATTCGTGCTGCCCGCGGCCAATGCCGCCGAGGCCGCGCTGGTCGCGACGGCGGTGGTTCATGCGGCGGGCACCCTGGGCGAGGTTTGTGCGCATCTGGCGGGGCGCGGTGAACTCCCCCGCACGCAGCCCTCGGCAGTCACCGGGCCCGGCGGATATCCGGACCTGCTCGACATCAGGGCGCAGGCCCAGGCCAGACGCGCACTGGAGATTGCCGCCGCCGGCGGGCACAGCCTGCTGATGGTGGGGCCGCCGGGCACCGGCAAAACCATGCTGGCCCAGAGGCTGCCTGGCATCCTGCCTTCGATGACCGAGGCCGAGGCGGTCGAATCGGCGGCGGTCCAGTCGCTGGGCAGCAGCGGCTTCGATGTCGCCGCGTGGCGGCGCCGGCCGTACCGGGCGCCCCACCACACCGCGTCCGCAGTCGCGCTGGTCGGCGGCGGCGGGAATCCCCGGCCCGGGGAAATTTCGATGGCCATGCACGGCGTGCTGTTCCTCGACGAACTGCCGGAGTTCGAGCGCCGCGTGCTGGAAGTGCTGCGCGAGCCCCTGGAGTCCGGCCGCATCACGGTGTCGCGCGCGGCACGCCAGGCCGATTTCCCGGCGCAGTTCCAGCTGGTGGCGGCGATGAATCCCTGCCCCTGCGGCTATCTCGGCCACTACAGCAACCGTTGCCGCTGTACGCCGGACCAGGTCGCGCGTTACCGCTCGCGCATATCAGGGCCGCTGCTCGACCGCATCGACCTGCAGATCGAAGTGCCGGCGATGCAGCAGGAGGAACTGATGCGCGGCGGTGACGGGGAGTCCTCGGCGGTCGTGCGCGTACGCACGGAAGCGGCGCGCGCGCGGGCACTGGCGCGCCAAGGAAAACCCAACGCCCGGCTCGGGGTGCGGGAAATCGACCGGCACTGCGCGCCGGATGCGCAGGGGGAAGCACTGCTCAAGCAGGCCATCGCCCGGCTCGGACTGTCGGCGCGCGCCTACCACCGGATCCTGCGGGTCGCGCGCACCATTGCCGACCTCGCAGGCGCAGCCGCGGTTGCCGGCAGTCACGTGGCCGAGGCGATCCAGTACCGCAGGCTGGACCGCACATGAGCGCGACTCCGCGCCACGCCGCGCCGATCACGCTGCCGCTGCTGGCGGTGATCCTCGCCGCCCTGGCGATGATCGGCCCCTTCACGATCGACACCTACCTGCCCTCGTTTCCGTTCATCGGCAGGGATCTGCAGGCGACACCGGCGCAGCTGCAGCAGACGCTGAGCCTGTACCTGTTCACCGTCGCGTTCATGACACTGTTCCACGGCACGCTGTCGGACTCCTTCGGGCGCCGTCCGGTCATCCTGGCGAGCCTGCTGCTGTATGTCATCACCTCCGCGGGTTGTGCCATGGCCACCAGCCTGCCGCAGCTGCTGTTCTGGCGCGCGGTGCAGGGACTTGCGGCGGGCGCCGGCATCATCGTCGGACGTGCCATCATCCGCGACAGTTTTGCCGGACCCGAGGCGCAGCGCCTGATGTCGCTGGTGACGATGATTTTCGGCATCGCGCCGGCGATTGCGCCGGTGATCGGCGGCTGGTTGCAGGGCGCCTTCGGCTGGCGCTACGTGTTCTGGTTTCTCGCGGCCTACGGCGGGCTGCTGCTCATCGTCTGCGTGCGGCGCCTGCCCGAGACCCATCCCCGGGCTGCGCGTCAGCCCTTCCGCGCCGCGCCGCTGTTCCGCAACTACCGGAAACTCGGCCGCGACCTCAGCCTGCTGCTGCTGTGCCTGACGGTGGCCTTCAATTTCTCCGGATTTTTCCTCTATGTCGTGTCCGCGCCGGCGGTGATCTACGACCTGCTGGGGCTGACCGAGCGGCATTTTGCGTGGTTGTTCGTCCCGGGAATTGCCGGGGTCATGATCGGCGCTTTCCTGTCGGGGCGCCTCGCGGAACGCATGAGCCCGCGCCGCACCGTGTTTGCCGGGTACCTGACGATGTCCGCCGCGGCAGTCGCGAACCTTGCCTACTGTGCGCTGTTTCCGCCGGCGATACCCTGGACCGTGCTGCCCGTGATGCTGTACACGATCGGCATGGCGCTCGCGATGCCCAGCGTGACGCTGATCACGCTGGACCGGTTTCCGCAGTTGCGCGGCATGACGGCCTCGTTCCAGGGATTCGCGCACAGTTTATTCGCCGGCATCACCGCCGGCGTGGTGTCGCCGCTGGTATCGGGCAGCGCGCTGACGCTGGCCTGCGGCATGGCCGGCATGCTGCTGCTTGGCGTGTTGTCGTGGTTATGGTATCTCCGGCGGCAGCAGGAACGGCCGTGAGGAGGGCCCGTCCGCGTCCGGGCAATGACAGGCTGCCGCCCGTTGTGCGGTCCGCATGGCTCCTGTGGCCTATCCCTGCGAAGCGGTGACACGGATACCGCCCACCGAGGACTGCCAACGACATGACCCGAACCGGATCTTTCCGCTACGTCGCCGAACTGCTGAGCCTGCTGGCCTGTGCGGCACTGGTTGCAGTGGTGGTGGTCGCGGCCTGGCTGTCCTACCAGGGCCACAGCGAATCGGAGCAGGAACTCGCCCTGCGCCGCGCGGAAAACATGGCGCTGGTGCTGCGGGCGCTCGCCGGCGACACCCTGCGCAGCGTCGATGACGCCGTGCGCGGGGTCAAGGACGCGGTCGAACGCGACGGCATGAACATCGACCTCGCCCGGATCGCCGACGGTTACCGCGACATCGCGGATTATATTGCGGTCATTTCGGTGGCTGATGCCGAGGGGCGGCTGGTCCGCAGCACGCTGCCGATACCGGACGGCGCCAGGATCACCGACCTCGCCCATTTCCAGGCACATGTCGCCGCCGACACCGGAGAGTCGTTCATCAACCGGCCGGTGCTCGGCCGCGTGTCCGGCAAGTGGTCGTTCCACGTGACCCGGCGCATCAACCGGCCCGGGGGCGGCTTCGGCGGCGTTGCCATCGTGGCCGTGGACCTTTCCTACTGGGAACGCCTGCTGCGTGCCGGGCATCTCGGTGAATCCGGCGCCGTGGCCCTGGTCGGACTCGACGGATCCGCGCGCGCCCTGTTTGCGCCCACGGCGGACCTGCAGCACAAAATGATGGGCGCGGATTTCGGGTTCCTGGCCGGCAGGGCCGCCGCCGGCGGGGAGGCCGGGGGACGCGCCGCCGTGGCCGGCAATGGCGACGGGCTGGACGGCACTTGGGTGTACCGGCGGGTCGAGGGTTTTCCGCTGCTGGTCGCCGTCGCCGCCAACGATCGCGCGACCGCGGCCCGGCTGCACGCGATACGCGACCGCTATGCAGGCGGCGCGCTGGCCATCATCGTGCTGGTCGTGCTGTTCACGCTGGCCCTGCTGATTTTCGTCTCGCGCCAGCGCCAGCATGCGGCCGAGCGGGCGCGCATGGCCGAGTCCTGGCGGCAGAGCGAGGCGCGGTTTCGGGCGGTGTTCGCCCAGGCTGAGGTCGGCATGGGCCTGCGCGACATCGGGCGGCGCGACGAACCCTGGCTCCAGGTCAACCGCAGGCTGTGCGAGTTCGTCGGTTACGGGGAGCACGAGCTGCTGCAGCTGCCGGCTACGGTGATCAACGTGCCGGAGGACGACGGTTTTGCAGCCGACCGGGATGCGCTGATGGCGCGGGGCGAGGTCACGACCTACAGCCGCGAAAAACAGTACCTGCGCAAGGACGGCTCCCGGGTCTGGGGCCATCTGACGGTGACCGTGCTGCACTACCCCGACGGGCGTCCGGCACAGGCGCTGAGCATCGTTCAGGACATCAACGACCGCAAGCTGGCCGAGGCCGCAGTGCGCGAAAGCGGGGAGCGGCTGCGCATCCTGACGGAGCACACCACCGAGGGCCTTG
>JAEYXO010000108.1 GCA_023431245.1 Pseudomonadota bacterium
CGTATTCCTTGCCTTGCACATGGATGTTGATTTTCGAGCGGCCGAACTTCAGCGCCAGGCGCCGGCCGTTGCGGAAGGTTTCCAGCGTCATGCCCAGCACACCGGTATAGAAGCGGATGATTTCATCTGGCTGGGCGGTGGTGAGGACGAAGTGGTCAAGGCGATCGATCACGGGCGGGGCTCCATTGCTGCGGCCATCATTCCAGACGCGCAACGCACGCGCCGGAATGATGGTTAATCATAAGTATTTGTTTTTATTGATATTTTCAGATCACACCCTTGGCGCGCAAATCGGCGAGGTTTTCGGGTTTGAGGCCCGCCTTTTCCAGCACGGTGGCGGTGTCCTCACCCAGCCGCGGCGCGGTACTGCGGATGCGGCCGGGCGTGGCGGAGAGCTTGGGCACGATGCCGGGCACGTCGACTTTATAGCCGTCGTGGGTCTCGATGTTGAGGATCATCTCGCGCGCGCGGTACTGCGCGTCAGCGGCGATGTCGGCGATGGAATAGATCGCGCCCGAGGGCACATCGTGGTCGGCGAGGATTTTCAGTGCCGTGGCCTTGTCCCGGGATTTCGTCCAGGCCGTGATCGCGCCGTCGATGTCGGCGACGCGTTTGACGCGGCCATCGTTCCCCGCCATCTCGGGTGACGCGGCGTAGTCCTCGCGGCCGATGGCCTTCATCAGCCGCTTGAATATGCCGTCGCCGTTGCCGCCGATCAGGATCCAGCCATCCTTGCAGGGGTAAGCGTTCGACGGCACGATGCCGGGCAGCGCGCTGCCGGCCGCCTCGCGCACGACGCCGAAGGCGCTGTATTCGGGCAGCAGGCTTTCCATGCAGTTGAACACGCTCTCGTAGAGCGCGATGTCGATGACCTGGCCCACCCCTCCACGGGCGTCACGGTGATAGAGGGCCATCAGGATGCCGATCACGGCGTGCAGCGCCGCCAGCGTGTCGCCGATCGACACGCCGACGCGCACCGGCACGCGGCCGGGCTCGGCGGTCAGGTAACGCAGGCCGCCCATCGACTCGGCGATGATGCCGAAGCCGGGGCGGTCGCGGTACGGCCCGTCCTGGCCGTAGCCGGAGATTCGCGCCATGACCAGCTTCGGGTTGATTTTTTTCAGGTCTTCGTAGCCGAGGCCCCACTCCTCCATCTTGCCGGGACGGAAGTTTTCGATCAGCACATCGGCGTCCTTCACCAGTGCGCGCAGCACATCCTGGCCTTCGGGCTGCGTCAGGTCGAGCGTCACCGACTGCTTGTTGCGCGACTGGACCTCCCACCACACCGAGTTGCCGTTCTTCAGCAGCCGCCACTTGCGCAGCGGATCGCCCTTGCCCGGCGGCTCGATCTTGATGACCTCGGCGCCGAAGTCGGCCAGCGTCTTGCCGCAGAAGGGGCCGGCGATCAGCTGGCCGAGTTCGATGACGCGCACGCCGGCCAGGGGGCCGGCGGCGGACGGGGATGGTGTTGCCATGGCGCGGTGTCCTCCGGTGAACCCGAAGGATACCGCGGGAAGGAAGTTACCTGGCCTTCTGCAGCTCTGCCGCGTGTTTCACGGCCTTGATGATGTTGAGGTAACCCGTGCAGCGGCAGAGATTGCCCTCAAGTCCGTGGACGATCTGCTCGTCAGTGGGGTCCGGGTGCGCCTTGATCAGCGCCGCCGTGGTCATGATCATGCCCGGCGTGCAGAAACCGCATTGCAGCGCATGGCATTCGGTGAAGGCGGCCTGCGCCGGATGCAGCTTGCCGTTCTTCGCGAGGCCTTCGATGGTGACCACTTCGCAGCCCTCGGCCTGGGCCGCGAGCATGGTGCAGGATTTCACCGCGCGGCCGTCGACATGCACGGTGCAGGCGCCGCACTGGCTGGTGTCGCAGCCGACATGGGTGCCGGTGAGCTTCAGCTCGTCGCGCAGGAAGTTCGCCAGCAGCGTGCGGTCTTCGACCTCGGCGCTGCGTTGTTCGCCGTTTACCTTGAGGGTGATCTTGGCCATGGTTATTTCTTTCCGGAAAGTGCGGCCGCGGCGCGCGTCGCCATGACCTTGACCAGCTGCGCGCGGTATTCGCGCGTGCCGTGGATGTCTTCGTTGATGTCGTCGGCGGCGAGCGTGAGTTTTTCAATCGCCGCGGCGCTGATGCCCTTGGCCAGCGCCTGCTCGGCCTCCGTCCAGCGGAACACGCCGGAGGCGCCGGCGCCGGTCACCGCGACACGCACGCCGTCACCGGCCTGCGCAATGAACACGCCGGCCATCGCATAACCCGAAGCGGGATGCGGAAACTTGCAGTAGGCCGCGGCCTTCGGCAGCGGGAAGGCGATTTTGACGATCAGCTCGCCCGGCTCCAGCGCCGTCGTGAACATGCCCTGGAAAAACTCGTCGGCGGCGATCTCGCGTTTGGTGGTGACCACCTTGGCGTTCAGCGCCAGCACCGCCGCGGGGTAATCCGCCGCAGGGTCGTTGTTGGCGACCGAGCCGCCCAGCGTGCCGCGGTTGCGCACCTGCGGGTCGCCGATGCCGGCCGCGAGGCAGGCCAGCGCCGGGATCGCGTCCTGCACGACCTTGGACGCGGCTACGTCGGCATGGCGGGTCGCCGCGCCTATTGTCAGCACACCGCCCTTCATCTCGATGCCGGCGAGTTCGGGCAGGCCGGCAATGTCGACCAGCTGGGTCGGCTGCGCCAGGCGCTGTTTCAGCGTCGGGATCAGCGTCATGCCGCCTGACAGCGGCTTGGCGTCCTCGTCTTTCGCCAGCACTTCACCGGCCTCGGCCAGCGACTTCGCCTTGCGATACTGGAATGCATACATGGTTATCGGCCTTTCTTCGCGACGGTGATCGCCTGCCAGAGCTTGTGTGCGGTCAGCGGCATGTCGAGCGGCGGCACGCCCAGCGGGCGCAGCGCGTTCATCACGGCATTGGTCAGTGCGGCGAGCGAGGCGGTGCAGCCCGATTCGCCCATGCCCTTCACGCCGAGCGGGCTGATGGTGCCGAAGGTGGTATGTTCGGCGATGGTGATGTCCTTGATCCAGCCGGCCTTGGGCATCATGTAATCCATGAAACTGCCGGTCAGCATCTGGCCGGTGTCGGTGTCGTAGACGATGTTCTCGCCGAAGATCTGGCCCCAGCCCTGTGCCACCGCGCCGTGCATCTGGCCTTCGACGATGGTGTGGTTGATGACCGTGCCGCAGTCATCGACGGTGACATAGGAAACCACCTCCGTGACGCCGGTCTGCGGGTCGATCTCGATTTCGGCGACATGGCAGCCGTTGGGGAAGGTCGATCCGAACTTGCCCTCGCCGGTGACCACCAGCGGCTTTTTCGCGGCCAGTTCGCCGAGCGTGATCTTTTTGTTCGACGCGGTCGACTTGAATTCGCCGTGGGCGTAGGCCACCTGCGACGGCTCGACGCCGAGCTGCTCGGCCGCCAGCGGGGTCGCGGTTTCGATCAGCTTCTTCGCCGCGATGCTGCAGACCGTGCCGGCACCGACGATGGTGCGCGAGCCGCCGGTGTGGTTGCCGGTCAGGCCCTGTTCGCCGATGCCCTGGCGCAGCTTGATACGCTCCGCGGGAATTCCGAGGCCGTCGCCGATGATCTGGGCGAAGGTGGTTTCGTGGCCCTGACCCTGGGAATGCGACACCGAGTAGGCGGTAAGCGTGCCGTCGGCATGCACTTCCAGCCGCACTTCGTCCTTCGGGAACATGCCGGCACCGGAGTTCTCGATCACCGTCGAAAAACCGAGGCCGCGGATCATGCCGCGTTTTTCCGATTCGGCGCGGCGTTTCGCGAAGCCGGCGACGTCGGCCAGTTTCATCGCCTTGTCGAGCACGCCGTGGAAATCAGCGATGTCGTAGACCGAGCCGGTCGGCGTCTTGTAGGGGAAGGCGTCGGTCGGGATGAAGTTGCGGCGGCGGATTTCCGCGGGGTCGATCTTCATCTCTGCCGCGGCCTCATCGACCAGGCGTTCGATCGCGAAGGCGATTTCGGGGCGCGCGGCGCCGCGGTAGGCGGAAACCGGCGCAGTGTTGGTCAGCGCGACGCGCCAGCGGCCGTACAGCGCCTGGGTCTTGTAGACGCCGTTCAGGCAGGTCACCGGATTGCGCATCGGGCTTACCGGGCCGGCGGGATGCAGATAGGCCCCGAGGTCGGCGATCCAGTCGATGCGCATGCCGAGGAAAGTGCCGTCCTTGTCGAGCGCGAGTTCGCCGTCGATGTAATTGGCGCGGCCGTGGGAGTCGGAGAGAAAGCCCTCGCTGCGCGAGGACA
>JAEYXO010000114.1 GCA_023431245.1 Pseudomonadota bacterium
TTGCCGAAACTCTGGTGAACGGCATGAAGGTGCTGGAGAATGCGTTGACGCGCGAGGACAAGATGCTCGACGGCGAAACGGTGTTCCAGCTCTATGACACCTACGGTTTTCCGGTCGACCTGACGGCGGACATCGCGCGCGAGCGCGGCGTGCGCATGGACTATGCCGGTTTCGAGGCTTCGATGGAGCGCCAGCGCGAACGAGCCCGCGCCGCCTCGAAGTTCCAGATGGGCCCGGCCGTCGAGTACAGCGGAGTCAAGACCGATTTCCAGGGTTATGAAAAGCTGGCGGTGGACGGCGCCGAAGTGGTGGCGATCTACCGCGACGGCACGGCGGTGCAGTCGATCAGCCACGGCGACACCGCGGTGGTCGTGCTTGATCGCACGCCCTTCTACGCCGAGTCCGGTGGCCAGGTCGGCGACCGTGGCGAACTGGTGGCGGCGGGCGGCACTTTCGAGGTGGCGGACACCCAGAAAATCCAGTCCGACGTGTTCGGCCACCACGGCACGCTGAAGACCGGCACGCTGAAGGTGGGGGACACCTTGGAGGCGCGTGTCGATACCGAGCTGCGCCGGCGCACGATGCGCAACCATTCGGTGACCCACCTGATGCACAAGGCGCTGCGCGAGGTGCTCGGCCCGCATGTGCAGCAGAAGGGCTCGCTGGTCGACGCCGACAAGACGCGTTTCGATTTCTCGCACGACAAGCCGCTGACCGCTGACGAGATCCGCCAGGTCGAGGCGAAGGTCAATGCCGAAATCCTGCAGAACGTCGCGACGCGTGCGCGCATCCTGCCGGTCGAAGAAGCGAAGAAGTCGGGTGCGGTGATGCTGTTCGGCGAAAAATACGGCGACGAGGTGCGCGTGCTCGACATCGGCAGCTCGCGTGAATTCTGCGGCGGCACCCACGTCGAGCGCACCGGCGACATCGGCGTGTTCAAGCTTTATTCGGAAGGTGGTGTGGCGGCCGGCGTGCGCCGCGTCGAGGCGACCACCGGCGGCAATGCGCTGGCGATGATCGACAATCAACTCGGCGAGTTCGGCGAAGTTGCGCGGCAGTTGCGCGCCCAGCCTGGCGGTGGTGTCCACAAGGCCGTGCTGAACCTGATTGAGGAAAAAAAGGCGCTGGAGAAGGAAATCGCGCGCCTGCGTTCGAAGCTGGCTTCCGGCCAGGGCGGCGACCTCTCGGCCCAGGCGGCCGACATCAAGGGTGCCAAGGTGCTGGCCGCCGCGATTGACGGCGCCGATGCCAAATCCCTGCGCGAAGCGATGGACAATCTGAAGGACAAGCTGAAGAGCGCGGCCATCGTGCTGGCCAGCAGCGAGGGCGGCAAGGTCACGCTGATCGCCGGCGTCACCGCTGACCTCACGGGGAAGGTCAAGGCCGGCGAGCTGGTCAACTTCGTCGCCCAGCAGGTCGGGGGCAAGGGCGGCGGGCGGCCGGACATGGCCCAGGCCGGCGGCACGGATCCGGCAAAACTGCCGCAGGCCCTGGCTTCGGTGCAGGACTGGGTGGCACAGAAGCTGTAGTACGCGGCGTCCGCCCGTCTGCAGCCGCCACGGTCCGGCCTGCGCTTCCGGGGCTGCAGATCCGGGTTTTGATCCGGCGTTTTTCCGGTAGGCTGTCGGCTTGAGCATCCGCGCCCGACTCCTGCTGCTGATCCTGTTCGCCACGCTGGTTCCGGCGCTGGCGGGGGTGCTGCATTTCGTGGAGAACCGCGACGCCGAGGTGGCCGATGCCGGGCGCCGGCTGGCGACGGAGGTCGGGCGCGTCGCCGGCGAACTGCAGGACATCATCAACGGTACTGCACAGCTGCATTACGGACTGTCGCGGGCCCGCGATCTGGATGCGCCGGAGCGCGACGCCTGTTCGCGTTTTCTCGGCGATGTGTTGAAGGCGCACCCGCAGTACACCGGAATCCTGACCATCAATCCCGATGGCCGGCTGTACTGTGACTCCCTGCGCACCGGGCGCGATCTCGATCTCAACGACCGCCGTTATTTCAGGGACGTGCAGCGTGCCGACAATCCGCTGGCTGTCGAGCCGGTATTCGGGCGTCTGACGGGGATTGCCGTGATGCAGGTGGCCTACGCGGCCCGCAGCGACGCCGGGGCATTGCGATTCGTGCTGCTGGCGTCGGTCAATCTGGAGCAGATCATGCGTTCCCGCGCAAAAACGCTGCCCCTGGACGACGCCGTCATCGCGCTGGTGGACAGCACGGGCACGGTGTTGTCCTGGCAGCCGGGCGGCGACAAGCTGCGCGGCACGTCGATGGCCGATACGCCGCTGTTCCGGTTCGCGATGGCGCAGGGCGACAACCGCGTGCAGAGCGAAATCACGGTTGGCGGTGTTCCGAGGCTGTGGGCGGCGAGCGCGCTGCCGGAATACCCGGATGCCGGCCTGCGGGTGCTGGTCGGTGTCAGCCGGAAGGGCTTGCTGGAGGAGGCGAACCGCAATCTCGGCCGGTCACTGCTGGTGATGGCGCTGGTGCTGCTGGCTGCATTCATCGGCGCCTGGGCCCTGTCCGAACTGGGGGTGCGGCGCCAGATCGCGCGCATCAGCGCCGCGCTGAACCGGTTCAGCAACGGCGACTTCGATGCGCGCATCGGCAAGCCCTATCCGGGTGGCGAGATCGGCGGCCTGATGGCGGCGATTGACCGCGATTTCGGCCTGATCCAGGAGCAGCGCGACCTGATCAACCGGCTCAATGCGGATCTCGAGCGGCGTGTCGCGGAACGCACCACCGAACTGGAGGCGGCGAACAAGGAACTGGAATCCTTCTGTTATTCGGTGTCCCACGACCTGCGCATGCCGCTGCGGCACATCGACGGCTACATCCGGCTGCTGGCGGAGGAATCCGGCGACCGGTTGTCGGCCGAGTCGCAGCGCTACCTGCAGGTGGTCACCGAGGCTGGGCGCAACATGGGACGGCTGATCGATGACCTGCTGGCCTTTTCGCGCATGGGCCGGGAGGCGTTGAAGGAAGACCGGGTCGATCTCGACGCGCTGCTGAAGGAAACCATCGACATGCTGCAGCCCGAAATGCAGGACCGCAACATCGTGTGGAAACTGTCTCCCCTGCCGGCGGTCCGGGGTGACCGTTCGATGCTGCGGCAGGTTTTCGCCAACCTGCTGGGCAATGCCATCAAGTACAGCAGGCCGCGCAACCCCGCGGAAATCGAGGTCGGCTGCGCCGGCGATGCCGATGGCCGCCGTGTCATCTTTGTGCGCGACAATGGCGTCGGTTTCGACATGCAGTACGCCGACAAGCTGTTCGGCGTGTTCCAGCGCATGCATCGCGCCGACCAGTTCGAGGGCACCGGCATCGGGCTGGCCAACGTCCGCCGCATCATCTCCCGCCACGGCGGCAGGGTGTGGGCGGAGGCGGAGGAAGGGCGGGGCGCGACTTTTTATGTCACGCTGCGCCCGGCATGACATCATGATGCTGCTCTGACCGGAGAACGGACATCGATACCCTGGCCCGCATCCTGCTCGTCGAGGACAATGCCAACGACGCCGAACTGACGCTGAAGGCCCTGGCCCCCATCGCCAATGAAGTGCTGCATGTCTGGGACGGCGCCGAAGCGCTGGATTACCTGCACTGCCGCGGCAAGTTTTCCGGAAGGCCGCGGGGCCATCCTGCCGTGGTCCTGCTGGACCTGAAGATGCCGCGGGTGGACGGGGTCGAGGTGCTGCGCCGGCTGAAGGGTGATCCTGAGCTGAAAAAGGTGCCCGTGGTGGTGATGACCTCTTCCCGCGAGGACCGCGACCTAAATGCCTGTTACGACCTGAACACCAATGCCTACGTGGTCAAACCGGTCAATTTTTCCGAATTTGTCGATGCGGTGCGGCAGATCGGCGCGTTCTGGGCGGTGCTGAACGAGCGGCCGTCCGACGGCGGGATGTCCGCGGCCGGCTGAGCGGTTGCCGCGGCGGAGGCGCCGGCGTTCAGAACGGCAGCGCGGCGCCGGCCTTGACGCCGAGCAGCACGCGGCGGAAATCGTTCTGGATCCGGCGCAGCGCATCCGCGTTGTCGGCCTCGAAACGCAGCACGATGACCGGCGTCGTGTTCGACGGCCGTGCGAGGCCGAAGCCGTCGGCATATTCCACCCGCAGGCCGTCGATGGTGATGATCTCGCTGGCGGAGGGAAATTCGGCGCTTTTCTGCAGCTGATCCATCAGCGCATAGTTTTCGCCTTCAGCCAGCTGCCATTGCAGTTCCGGCGTGCTGACGGAGTCGGGCAGTTCCTCCAGCACCGCGCCGGGATCGGCGCTGCGGCTGAGGATTTCGAGCAGCCGTGCGCCGGCATACATGCCGTCGTCAAAGCCGTACCAGCGTTCACTGAAGAAAATGTGGCCGCTCATATCGCCGGCCAGCGGCGCGCCGCTCTCCTTGAGTTTTTTCTTGATGAAGGAGTGGCCTGTTTTCCACAGCAGCGGTTTGCCGCCGTGCCGGCGGATCCAGCCGAACAGGTGGCGCGTGCATTTGACGTCAAAGATGATTTCGGCGCCCGGCACGCGCGACAGCACGTCGGCGGCGAACAGCATCAGCTGGCGGTCGGGATAGATGATTTTTCCGGACTTCGTGACCACGCCGAGCCGGTCGCCGTCGCCGTCGAAGGCGAGGCCGATTTCGGCATCCCCTTTCTTCAGCGCCGCAACCAGGTCCTCGAGGTTGTGCGGCTGCGAGGGATCCGGATGGTGGTTGGGGAAGCGCCCGTCGACGTCGCAGAACAGCTCGTCCACCGTGCAGCCGAGACGCCGGTAGATTTCCGGCGCGGTGGCGCCGGCGACGCCGTTGCCGCAGTCGACGGCGATGCGCATCGGCCGCGCCAGCCTGATGGAGCCGGCAATGCGCTCGAGGTAGGTCGCACGGATGTCGTGTCTGCGGTAGCCGCCGCTGCCGGTGGCGAGGTCATTGCCGGTGATGCGTGCGCGCAGGGCCTGGATGGCTTCGCCCGCCAGCGTGTCGCCGGCGAGCATCATCTTGAGGCCGTTGTACTGCGGCGGGTTGTGTGAGCCGGTGACCATCACGCCCGACAGCGTGCCCAGTTCATGCGCCGCGTAATAAAGCATCGGTGTGGCGACCTGGCCGACATCGATGACGTTGACGCCGGCCGACTGCAGTCCGCGGGCCAGCGCCGCGGCGAGCGCGGGACCTGACAGGCGGCCGTCGCGGCCGATGACGACGCTGTCACGGCCGCGCGCCAGCGCTTCACTGCCGATCGCGCGTCCGATGTTTTCGACGCCGGCTTCGGTCAGTGTGTCGCCGACGATGCCGCGGATGTCGTAGGCCTTGAAAATGGCGCTTGGAGGGGCGCTGGAAGATGTCATAAAAAATATCAATAAAAACAGGTATTTACGTATTCTATCATTCGCCACCGAGGAATTCGAGCAGACATCGCGGCAGCCAGTCCAGCCTGCCGCCGGCACCGGGAAAACCGACATGGCCGCCCCCGTCCGGGAACACCGCGCTGACTGCGGGCGCCATGTCCCGCGCTTCCGGCAGTGCCGCGGCCGGCAGGAAGGGATCATTGCGCGCATTGAGCAGCAGTGTCGGCACGCCGATGGATGACAGCCAGGGTTTGCTGCTGCTGCGGCTGTAGTAGTCATTGACGCCGCGAAAGCCGTGCAGCGGCCCGGTGACCAGATCGTCGAATTCACGCAGGGTGCGGGCCGCGCGCAACCCGGCGGGATCGAACAGGCCCGGATGACGCTGCAGCTTGGCCAGCGATTTGCGTTTCATCGTGGCGAGGAAATGGCGGGTGTAGTTCATGTTGAAGCCGCGTTCAAGCGCGGCTGCCGCGGCATGAAGATCCACCGGCGCCTAAACCGCGGCGGCGCGCCCGACGATGCCGGCGGCCATGCCGCGCTGTTCGCCAAGCCATTTCAGCAGCGCATTGCCGCCCAGCGACACGCCCACCGCATGCAGCGGGCCGTCGTGTTCGCTGCGCAGGCGGCGCAGCACCCAGTCGATTTCGGCGCTGTCGCCGGAGTGGTAGGCGCGGGGCAGGCGGTTGATTTCGCCGCTGCAGCCGCGGAAATGCACGACCACGCCCTGCCAGCCGCGTTGTGCAGTGGCATGCATCAGCGCCCGCGCATAATGGCTGTCCGAGCTGCCCTCGAGCCCGTGGAACAGCACCAGCAACGGCTGCCTGTCCGATGCCTTCGATGCCCGCTCCGGAACCGGGGTCCAGTCGAGATCGATGAAGTCGCCGTCGGGCGTGTCCCAGCGCTGGCGGCGATAGTGGACCTGCGGTCGCGGCGCGAGCAGCGCCGGATACAGCGTCTGCAGGTTGCCGCCGGGCAGCCAGGGCGGCGCGCGGTATGCGGGTTGCGGAGTGGCCATCAGCGGATGGTACGCGGTTTACGCCGGCTGCGGCGTCATGCCACAATCGCGACCGGGCATACTCCGCGTCAACGATAACCAGAAGAGGGAGAACGAATCATGAACGATCCCGTGGCACAGACCCCGAGCAATGACGACCGCAACCTGGCGATGCTGGCGCATCTTCTGGGCATCGTGTCCGGTTTCATCGGCGCGCTGATCATCTGGCTGATCAAGAAGGACCAGTCCGCATTCATCGACGAGCAGGGCAAGGAGGCGCTGAATTTCCAGATTACGATGCTGATCGCGTTCGTGGTGGCCGGCATGCTGATGCTGATCCTGATCGGCGCGCTGCTGATGCCCCTGCTGCTGGTGGCCAATCTGGTGTTCTGCATACTTGCCGCAGTCGCGGTATCCAAGGGCGAGCATTACCGCTATCCCTTCGCGATCCGCCTGCTCAAATAGGCGCGCAACCGGCAACAAAAAAGGGCCCCGCGGGGGCCGTTTTTGTTGCCGCCTGAAGGGGTCAGTCGCGGTAGGACGGATCCTTGCGATCAAGCTTGCGCAGCAGGGCCGGCCATTCCAGCAGGCCGAAGCGGCGGCGCACGCCGGGCAGCATCAGGTTGTTGGTGTATTTCGTGACTTCTTCCGGCGGCAGCTGCAGTTCGGTGTTGCAGGACAGCGTCATCACCTGCAGTTCGCAGGCGCGCTCGAGGCGGAACATGTTGTTGAAACATTCGGGGATGCTGGCACCGGTGGTCAGCAGGCCGTGGTTGCGCAGCACCATCGCTTCGCGGTTGCCGAGGTTGGCCACCAGGCGCTCGCGTTCCTCGAGGCGCAGCGCGACGCCTTCGTAGTCGTGGTAGGCGATGTCGAGAAAACGCATCGACGATTGTGCGATCGGCAGGATGCCGCATTTCATCGCCGACACCGCCATGCCCGGCAGGGTGTGGGTGTGGATGATGCATTCCACGTCGTGGCGGGCGGCATGGATCGCGCTGTGGATCACGAAGCCGGCCTGGTTGACGCCGTAGTCGGTGGCGTTGAACAGTACATTGCCTTCGAGGTCGATTTTCAGCATCGACGAGGCGGTCATTTCCTCGTAGAGCATGCCGTAGGGATTGATCAGGAATTCGTTGTGGGTGCCCGGCACGCGCACCGAGATGTGGTTGGCCACCATTTCCACCATGCCGTATTCAGCCATCAGCCGGTAGCAGGCGGCGAGATTGACCCGGGCTTCCCATTCTTCCTTGCTGACCTGTTCGCGGACAGGCTTGTTGATCTTGATTGCGGGTGCGTTCATGGCTGACTCCTTCAGTGGGTCGTGCGCGGGATTCTACGCCCGGGTTTGCGCGCTGCAACCCGGGGTTTCACAGTCTGGAACGGGATCCTCAGCCTTTGGCGTAGGCGCCGGCGCTGCCGCCGGCCAGTTTGCCGAACACGGCGCCGGAGGTGAGACCGGTGCCGCCGGGATAGTTGTGATAGAACAGGCCGCCGACCATTTCACCCGCCGCGTAGAGGCCGGGAATCGGCTTGCCGGCGGTGTCTTCGACATTGCCCTCGCCGTTGACCTTGACGCCGCCGAAGGTGAAGGTCACGCCGCAGGTCACGGCGTAGGCCTCGAACGGGGGCTGATCGATGGTCAGCGCCCAGTTCGACTTGTTGATTTTCAGGCCCTCGGTGCGACAGCCGTCCTTGATGGTGAGATTGAAGGGCACGTCGGTGCGCACGGCCTTGTTGTAGGCCCTGATCTCGCGCAGGCAGGCTTCGGCGTTGACGCCGTCGAGCTTCTTCACCAGTTCCTCCAGCGTGTCGGCCCGCACCTTGGTCACCTGCCTGATGCGGTACTCGTCGCGCAGCAGCGGGATCGACTGGGCGTCGAACACCTGCCAGGCGAACATGCCCGGTTGGTTGAGCACCACGGCGCCGTACTTGGCGTAGGTGTAGTTGCGGATGTCGGCGCCCTCGTCGACGAAGCGCTCGCCGTTGGCGTTGATCATGATGCCGATCGGGTAGCTGTGCTTCTGGAAGTTGTCGCCGACGGCAAGGTCGCCGAAGGCCGGCGCGTTCATGTCCCAGCCGACCGCATGGCAGCCCGACCAGTGGCCGTAGGGCAGCGCCCCGGCCTCAAGCGCCATGCGGATGCCGGCGCCGGTGTTGAAGCGCGTGCCGCGCACCTTGGCGAGATCCCAGCCGGCGCCGAGGTAACGCGTGCGCATCTCGGCATTGGATTCGAAGCCGCCGCATGCGAGCACCACGGCCTTGCAGCGGATCTCGACATTTTTGCCCTTGTGCCTGGCTTTCACGCCGATCACGCGGCCTTCGTCGTCCTGGATCAGCCCGGTGGCCGGGGTTTCGTAGAAAATGGTGATGCCTTCGCGCTCGCAGGCCTTGTGTTCGTTTTCGACGAGGCCCGGGCCGCCGCCCCAGGTTTCCGCGGCGAGTCCGCCGAAGAACTTGAACTTGCCGTCGATTTTCATCGCCTGGCGGCCGAAGCTGGCCTGGAATTTCACGCCCTTCTTCCGCATCCAGGTCAGGGTCTCCAGGCTGCGCGAAACCAGGATTTCGCAGAGGTCGGGGTCGGTGCGGTACTGGGTGATACGACCCATGTCGTCGTAGAACTGGTCGGCGGTGTAGGTGCCGAAGTCGGTGTTCCTGATCTCGTCGTCGGTCAGGTCCGGGACGATCTGCTTCAGGTCATCGGGACCGTTGAACAGCACGCGCATCGCGCCGGCGGTGTAGCGGCTGTTGCCGCCGCATTCCTCGATCGGGGCGGCTTCCAGCATGATCACCCTGCCGCCGGATTCGCGCGCGGCCAGTGCCGCACAGGCCGCCGCGTTGCCGGCGCCGACCACCACCACATCAGGATTGCCAAACAGCTCTGAACTCATCGTGAATGCCTTCTAAAAATATAAATAAAATCAATTATTTGTAATCAGTTGTCGATGCCCGCCGGGCGCGAATCATCACCCGACAGCAGCGAATAGTTCACGGCGCGCCCGACGCCCTGGCGGAATCCCTCGAGGCGCAGCACCTGGCCCGGCGCGATGTTGGCGAGATTCACGTCGCGGCCGAAGTCGCGCAGCATCTGCACATGCTGCTGCGGGAAGCGGTAGGGGTCGGCCTCGATGACGACGTGATCGAACCACTCCTGGGCGCAGAGCGTTTTCAGGCTCTGCGGCGCGTCCTTGGCGAGCAGATCCATCTCGCACTGCTCGACGGTGACGTGGTGGATGCCCCGGGCTGCGACCGCGCGCACGATGCCTTCGAGATAGTCGAGGCTCAGCGCGTCTTCCGGGTTCTTGCGGCCGAATTCGTAGACGACCTTGATGTTTTCCTTCTGGAAACGGTCGATCATCCGCGCGCGTTCGTCTTCGCTGAGCGTCACGTAGTTCTCGGAGATTTCCAGGCCGGGGATCGCGAGGCGTTTCAGCAGTGCGACCAGGCCGTCGAGCTCGTTGCGATGCCAGGCGTATTCGAACAGGATGCCGCCGGCGAAGGGCATCACGCCGGCGTCGAGATAGAGTTTCGTCGTGCGCTTGACCACCTCGCCCGGGATCAGCAGCGCGTTCATCGCATAGATCTTGGCGTAGTCAATGTACTCCGCGGCGACGTCGAGCAGGTCGGCAATGCCGCGCTCGCCTCCCGACCAGCCGAAGGTGTCGGGGCCGAAATCGATCATCGAAGTGATGCCGCGGCGGCGCGGCTTCGGGTTGCGCTGCGGCAGCGCGAGTTCCTTCACGGTATTGCGTCCGGTCATGGTGTTGTTCGCTGGTGTAGGCGGCCGCTTGCGGCCGCAGGTATTGCGGCGGAGGTTTCCCGCCGGGTGTCCGGTGGTCAATCTCCTCGATAGTCCACCAAACGGACGATCCAATTATAGCTGATGCGTCCTCCCCGATCAGGCCGGAGTCCGCGATGCAGACAGCAATTGCGGGTGTGCCGCAACGGCCGCCGCTTAATGCAGGGTCTTGGTGGCCGGTTCCGCGCCGCGGTCGGGCTGAGCCGATGGCGGCGCCGCGGCCGCATGGTGGGCAATCATGCGCCAGCCGCGTTCACTGCGCTGGTAGATGTTGGTGGCAAGCACCGGCTGCTGCGTGCGCGACTGGCCGGCGACGGTGATGTGTTCGTAGACGCTGTGCACCGCCAGCATCATGGTGTGGATGTGCCGCGCATCGCGCAGGCTGAAGCGCAGCTCCTGGCCGCCGGCAAAAATCTGGCGCCACGATTCGCGGATTTTCTCCAGTCCGCAGATGCGGGCGCCGCCGGGGTGTACGCAGTAGCTGTCGTCGTCGTCGGACCACACTTCCATCATCGCTTCGAGATCGCGCCTGACAAAGGCGTCGTAGAAGGCGGCTTCGGCATCCTGCGGTGTCGCGAACAGCGTTTTTTTCACGGCAGTGCTCCTGCGCGAATCAGGCGGCGATTCTAGCAAAATCGATTGCGGCAAAGACGCTCGCCGGCGAGAGGTCATTGAGGCAGCGCAGGTGTCCCAGCGGGCAGTTGCGTTCGAAGCAGGGGCTGCAGTCGAGTCCGAGGGAGAGGATGCGGACGTCCGCGCCCAGCGGCGGCGTGAACTTCGGCGAACTGGAGCCGTACAGCGCGACGACGGGTCGGCCGACGGCGGCGGCGACATGCATCAGGCCGGAATCGTTGCTGACAACCAGCCGCGCTGCGCCGAGCAGGTCGGCGGCCTCGGCGATGTCGGTGCGGCCGCAGAGGTTGATGCAGCCGCCGTTCGCCTGCCGCGCGATGGTTTCGGCAACGGCATGGTCCTTGGGCGAGCCGACCAGCCAGACGGCAAAACCGCGCGCGGCGAACATCCGTGCCAGCGCGGCGTAATGTGCTTCCGGCCAGCGTTTGGCGGGTCCGTACTCGGCGCCGGGGCAGAAGGCGATGGCGGGTGTTGCCGCATCCAGGCCGA
>JAEYXO010000133.1 GCA_023431245.1 Pseudomonadota bacterium
GTGTTGAACAAGGTGCGCGGCAACCAGTCCCACGCTGCCGCGATGCTCGGCATCAACCGCAACACGCTGCGCAAGAAGATCAAGACCTACAACATCAAATTCTGACGGGATCCGCGCCGCTCCCGCATCGTCGCAACACGCATCGTCGTCAATCACGAAGCCGCTCCATGGCCATCATCAAGCAGGCACTGATCAGTGTTTCCGAAAAGGCGGGCGTCGTCGAGTTCGCGCGCGGACTGGCGGGTTTCGGTGTATCGCTGCTGTCGACCGGCGGCACCGCCAAACTGCTGCGCGATGCCGGACTCGCGGTCACGGAAGTCGCGGAGTACACCGGGTTTCCGGAGATGCTCGACGGCCGGGTCAAGACACTGCACCCGAAAATCCACGGCGGACTGCTCGGCCGGCGCGACCTGCCGGAACATGTCGAGGCCATGCGGAAGGCGGGCATCGCCGGCATCGACATGGCGGTGATTAATCTCTATCCCTTCACCCGGACCATCGCGAAGGACGGTTGCACATTCGCCGAGGCGATCGAGAACATCGACATCGGTGGTCCGGCGATGGTGCGCAGCGCGGCGAAGAACCACGAACATGTCGCCGTCGTCACCGATCCGGCGGACTACGCATCCATCCTCAGGGAGATGGCGAGCGCCAGCGGCGCCCTGGGGGCGGAAACCCGGTTCAGGCTGGCGTGCAAGGCTTTTTCGCATACCGCCGCCTACGACGGCGCGATCAGCAATTACCTGACCGCGCTGCAGCCCGACGGCAGGGCCGCGGTGTTTCCGCAGCGGCTGAACCTGCAGCTCGAACAGGTGCAGGCGCTGCGTTACGGTGAAAACCCGCACCAGCAGGCCGCGTTTTACCGCGACCCCGTTCCGGCGCCGGGCAGCCTCGCCGCCTATCGCCAGCTGCAGGGCAAGGAACTGTCATACAACAACATTGCCGATGCCGATGCGGCCTGGGAGTGCGTGAAGACCTTCGACGCCCCTGCCTGCGTGGTCGTCAAACATGCCAATCCCTGCGGTGTGGCGGTCGGGGCGGATGTGGCAGCGGCCTATGACAAGGCCTTCGCCACCGATCCGACTTCCGCCTTCGGCGGCATCATTGCGGTCAACCGCGCGCTGGATGCCGCGACGGCAAAGGCGATCTCGAAGCAGTTCGTCGAAGTGATCATTGCGCCGGAAATTGCGCCGGACGCGCTCGCGGTGTTCGCGCAGAAGGCCAATATCCGCGTGCTGGAAGTGCCGCTCACCGCGGGCGCCAACCGCTACGACCTGAAACGCGTTGGCGGCGGCCTGCTGGTGCAGACGCCGGATGACATGAATGTGGCCGCGGCACAACTGAAGGTGGTGACCCGGCAAAAACCCTCGGCTGCACAGCTCGCCGACCTGCTGTTTGCCTGGCGCGTGGCCAAGTTCGTCAAATCGAATGCCATCGTGTTCTGCGGCAACGGCGCGACACTGGGCGTCGGCGCCGGCCAGATGAGCCGTGTCGATTCGGCGCGCATCGCCTCGATCAAGGCGGAGAACGCCGGACTGAAACTCGCCGGTTCGGTGGTGGCTTCGGACGCCTTTTTTCCGTTCCGCGACGGTGTCGACGTGGTGGCGGCTGCGGGCGCCACCGCGATCATCCAGCCCGGCGGCAGTCTGCGTGACGAAGAGGTCATCGCCGCCGCCGACGAACACGGCATCGCGATGGTGTTCACCGGTTTCCGGCATTTCAGGCACTGATGAAAATCCTCGTCATCGGCGGCGGCGGCCGCGAACACGCGCTGGCCTGGAAGCTGGCCGGCTCGCCACGGGTGCAGAAGGTCTATGTCGCACCCGGCAACGCCGGCACTGCAGGCGAGGACGGCGTAGAGAATGTCGTCCTCGACGGCAATCAGCAAGTACTTGATTTTATTGATAAAAATGATATCGCCTTGACGGTGGTCGGCCCCGAAGCGCCGCTCGCTGGGGGCGTGGTCGATGCCGTGCGCGGCGCCGGTCACCGCATCTTCGGGCCGACACAGAAAGCCGCACAGCTCGAAAGCTCCAAGGATTTCGCCAAGCAGTTCATGGTGCGCCATCGCATACCGACGGCGAAACATTCGACGTTCACCGATGCCGCCGCGGCACATGCCTACATTGACCGCGAAGGCGCGCCGATCGTGATCAAGGCCGACGGACTGGCCGCCGGCAAGGGTGTGGTGGTGGCGATGAATTCCGATGAGGCTCATGCCGCGGTTGACATGATGCTGGTCGGCAACCGCATGGGCAGCGCCGGCGCGCGGGTCGTGATCGAGGAATTCCTGGAAGGCGAGGAAGCGAGCTTCATCGTGCTTGCCGACGGCCGCAACGCGCTGGCGCTGGCGAGCAGCCAGGACCACAAGCGGCTGAAGGACGGCGATCAGGGCCCGAACACCGGCGGCATGGGCGCCTATTCGCCGGCGCCGGTGGTGACGCCGGAGATCCATGCGCGGGTGATGCGCGAGGTGATCCAGCCGGTGATCAACGGCATGGCCGCGGACGGCATTCCCTACACCGGTTTCCTTTACGCGGGATTGATGATTTCCCCCGCCGGCACGCTCAAGGTGCTCGA
>JAEYXO010000145.1 GCA_023431245.1 Pseudomonadota bacterium
TGCTCGACGAACCGACCGTGGGCCTGCACATGGCCGACGTCGAAAAGCTGATCCATGTGCTGCACCGGCTGGTCGATGCCGGCAACTCGGTGGTGGTGATCGAGCACAACCTCGATGTGATGGCCGAGGCCGACTGGATCATCGACCTCGGCCCCGAAGGCGGCGACGGCGGCGGCCGCATCGTCGCCGAAGGGCCGCCGGCAACGGTGGTGAAAAAAGCCGCGCGCTCGCACACCGCGCGCATCCTCGGCGAATTCCTGAAGGAGCGCGGCAGATGATCCTGCGCAGCCTGCTGATCGCCCTGCTGCTGATCATGCTGCCCGCGGCGGCGCAGGTTTCTGATCGCGACCAGGCGCTGATCACCGCGGCGGAGCGAGGCGACACGCCGGCCGTGAGCCGCCTGCTGAAGGAGGGCGCATCGCTGCTGGCACGCGACGGCGATGGCCGCACCGCGCTGGTCGCCGCCGCCTACGGCAACCATGTGGAGGCGGCACGGCTGCTGCTGGAGGCCGGCGCCAGCCCCAATGTCCGCGACACCATCGGCCGCACCGCATTCATGGTTGCCGCGGTCCGCGGCCACACCGAACTGCTGCGCCTGACACTGAAACACGGCGCCGATCCGCATACGCTGAACCAGTACGGCGGCACGGCGCTGATTCCCGCATCGCATTACGGCCATGTCGAGGTCGTGCGCGAACTGCTGAAGACGCCCGTCAACATCAACCACGTCAACCGCTTTGGCTGGACGGCGCTGATCGAAGCGGTGATTCTCGGCGACGGCGGCGCAAGGCACACCGCGATCGTGCGCCTGCTCGTCACGCACGGGGCGGATGTCAACATCGCCGACCGCGACGGG
Organism: Pseudomonadota bacterium; assembly: GCA_023431245.1. Classification (GTDB taxonomy): domain Bacteria; phylum Pseudomonadota; class Gammaproteobacteria; order Burkholderiales; family SG8-41. The sequence goes on from JAEYXO010000145.1 coordinate 857, forward strand.
ATAACACCCCTTGCGCATGCGCGCCGGCGTGGCTACCGCGACATCGTCCGCATTCTCGAGGCAGCGGGCGCACGCTGAACACCGGGATCGCGGTGATGTTCTGGACGGCTGCGGCGGCGGGGGCAACCGCGGCTATGCGGCAGTTGGCGCGGTCTATAATCGGCTGTCCCGCAACCGCGACCCGATGCCATGCCCACGTTTTCCCGATGCGCCCGTTCCGCGCTGGCCGCTGCACTGCTGGCTTCCTGCGCCACCGTCGACAAGCCCATCCCCCTGCCCGAGGGCCGCTGGGAGCTGATCACGTCCAGCTTCATCGACGGCGGCCGCATGCCGGGCCTGCCGCGGGCGACACTGCAGCTGGACAAGGGGCGCATATCCGCATTCAGCGGCTGCAACAGCGGCAGCGGCAGCGTCGAATCCGTCGACGGCCGGATGGCCCTCTCGCCGCTGGCAACCACCCGCCGTGCCTGCCCCGAACCCCTCGGCGCCTTCGAGGGACGGTATTTCAAGCTGCTCGGCAGCAGACCCTATTTTCGCGTCGAGGGCGATCAGCTGATCCTGTCAGCCGGTGACGACAGCGCCCGTTTCCGCCGTGCCGCCGCGGCAGGGAACCGTTAACCGGAGCCGCCGATGATCCGCAGTACGCTCAAACCCCATGTCAAGGACGTCGACGGCCTGCCCGTGCGCCGCCTGCTGCCGTCTGCCGCGCAGAAGATGGTCGGCCCCTTCATCTTTTTCGATCACATGGGGCCTGCGCAGTTCAGCCCCGGCGCAGGCCTCGATGTCCGGCCGCATCCGCACATCGGGCTTGCCACGGTCACCTACCTGTTCGACGGTGCGATCATGCACCGTGACAGCCTCGGCTGCGAACAGCGCATCACGCCGGGCGACGTCAACTGGATGACCGCCGGCCACGGCATCGTGCATTCGGAACGCAGTCCCGGCGATGAGCGCGGCCGGGCGCGGGGCCTGCACGGCATCCAGACCTGGATCGCACTGCCGCGGGCCGCGGAACGCACGGAACCGGCGTTCGTGCACCACCCGAAAGCGAGCTTGCCGGTGCTGCAATGGCAGGACGCGGAATTGCGGCTGATTGCCGGGAGCGGATGGGGAAAGCAGTCGCCGGTCAAAACCTTTTCGCCGATGTTCTACGGCGCGGTGACTGCGCGTGCGGCTGCCCGCTTCGAGATTCCGGCGGAACACGAGGAGCGCGCGATTTACGTCATCGACGGCGAGGTCACGGCCGGCGGCAGCCCGGTGGCGCAGCATACGGTCGCGGTGTTCGAACCGGGCGCAACGGTCCCCATTGCCTGCGCGGGACCGGCACGGCTGATGGTGTTCGGCGGCGCACCACTCGACGGCGACCGCTTCATTCACTGGAATTTTGTCGCCAGCAGCCGTGAACTGATCGAGGATGCACGCCTCCGCTGGCGCGAGCAGCGTTTTCCGCGGGTGCCCGGTGAAACCGAATTCATTCCGCTGCCCGAACGCTAGAATCGTCCTTCAACCCGAATCCCAGCCGGAGCACCCTTGAGCATAGCCTCGCTGCGCCGCGAATACATGGGCGAAAGCCTCGACGAGTCCGATGTCGCCGCCGACCCCTGCACCCAGTTCCAGCGCTGGTTCGACGAAGCGCTGCGCGCCGAACTGCCGCTGCCCAACGCCATGACGCTGGCCACCGCGACCGCGGGCGGGGCGCCATCGGCGCGGATCGTGCTGCTGAAAGGCTTCGACCGCGAAGGCTTCGTGTTTTACACCAACTACCGCAGCCGCAAGGGCCGCGAGCTCGCCGAGAATCCGCGCGCAGCACTGCTGTTCCACTGGTCCGAGCTGGAGCGCGAAGTGCGCATCGAGGGCGCCATCGAAATGGTCTCCGCCGCCGAATCCGATGACTATTTCTCCAGCCGCCCTCTGGGCAGCCGCCATGCGGCCATCGCGTCGCCGCAAAGCGAGCCGGTCGCAAACCGCGCGGTGCTCGAGCAGAAATTCGCGGCCGCCGCCGCAGACCACGGCGATGCCGCAGAACGCCCTGCACACTGGGGCGGTTACCGGCTGCGGCCGGCCAGCGTGGAGTTCTGGCAGGGCCGGCCCAACCGGCTGCACGACCGGCTGCTCTACACCCGTGACGGGACGCGCTGGGCCCTCAGCCGGCTGGCGCCCTGACAGCCGCACGCGGAACCGGCCACGCCTGACGATATACTCGCCGCTCAATTCCGCGACCCGCATATCTTGCCCGCCCTGTTCTCCGCCCGCGCCTACGAATCCCTGCTGGCGTGGTATTTCGTGTCGGTATGGGGCTCGGGTTTCCTCGCCACCAAGCTCGGGCTGCAGCACGCGGCGCCGTTCACCTTCCTGTCGCTGCGTTTCGCCTTCGGCCTGCTGTGCCTGATCCCGCTGCTGTTGATCGTGCGCCCGCGCTGGCCCGCCAGCCGCAGCGAGGCCGGGCATCTGGTCGTTGCCGGCCTGCTGATGCATGCCGTGCACCTCGGCGGCAGCCATTACACGCAGTACCTCGGCATGTCGGCCGGCATCACCGCGGTGCTGCTGTCGGTACAGCCGCTGCTGACAGCGGTCATCGCGGGGCGCTGGATGGGGGAGCGCATCAGCGCCCGGCAGTGGGCGGGCATCGCCATCGGCCTCGCGGGCGTGACCCTGATCGTCTGGCACAAGATTGATGTGCGCGAGGCCACCGCGGGCGCATTGCTCGCCGTCACGATATCGCTGGCGGGAGTCACCGCCGGCACGCTCTACCAGCGCCGCTGGTGTCCGACCGCCGACCTGCGTGCCGCGGCGCTGCTTCAGTTTGCCGGCACGCTGGTGGTGCTGGCGCCGCTGGCCTGGCTGGTCGAAGGCGCTGCCGTGCGCTGGTCCTGGCCGCTGGCCGGCGCGATCGTGTTCCTGGTGATCGGCGCGTCATTCCTCGCCGTCAATGCACTGCACACGCTGATGCGGCGCGGGCAGGCCACCCGCGTCACCAGCCTGATTTACCTGACGCCCATTTTCGCGGTGGCGCTGGAGCTCGTTTTTTTCGGCGTCGTGCCGACCGCCATTTCTCTGGCGGGCATCGCCGTGACCTGCTGCGGCGTGGCGATGGTGTCCTGGCAGGGGAAACAGGCCCGGGAGACTGCGGGATGAGCGGCACCAGCATCCGCTTCATCTTTCTGCTGACGATCCTGTTGCACCTGGCGTTTGCCGGCATCCGCGTCACGCTCTCGCTGTTCGCGCTCCACCTGCAGGCTTCCGCGCTCGCGGTCGGCGTCCTGATCTCGCTGCTTGCCGCAGTGCCGCTGCTGTTCGCGGTGGGATGGGGGCGCACCATCGACCGCATCGGCGTGCGCGTGCCGCTGTTCATCGGCGCGGGCGCCGTGCTGGGCGCCCTGCTGCTGGTCGTGGCCTTGCCCCGCCTCGAAACGCTGTTCGTCGCCAGCGCGCTGGCGGGCAGCGGTTTCATGCTCGTGCACATTTGTGTCAATCAGGCGGCCGGCCTGCTCGGCGCTCCGGAGGACCGTTCACGCAATTTCAGCCTGCTGGCGCTGGCATTTTCCACGTCGGGCTTTCTCGGGCCGACGCTGTCGGGATTCGCAATTGACCTGGTCGGGCATCGCCTGACCTTTCTGCTGCTGGGTGTCAGCGTGGTCGCCGGAATCGTACTGCTGCTCGCACGCCCGGTCCGGCTCCCGGCGCATCCGGCGCCGGCGCAGGGCGCCGGCCGCAAGCGGGTGATCGATCTTTTTCGCATCCCGGACCTGCGGCGCGCCTTCATCGCGAGCGCGGTGCTGTCGATGGCCTGGGACCTGTTCACTTTTGTCACGCCGATCCACGGCACCCGGCTGGGACTGTCGGCATCGACCATCGGCCTGATCCTCGGCGCCTTCGGCGCGGCGATTTTCGTGGTGCGGCTGCTGCTGCCGCTGATCGTGCACCGCCTCAGCGCATGGCCGCTGCTGATCGGCGGCATGTTCGCCACCGGCGCCGCGATGGCCGTGTTCCCGCTGATCAGCAGCGCGCCGCTGCTGATGGCCGTTGCCTTCGTGATCGGACTGGCGATCGGCGGCACCCAGCCGATGATCATGTCGGTGCTCTACAACACGGCGCCGCCCGGGCGCGGCGGCGAGGTCGTCGGCGTGCGCACCTTCCTGCTCAACCTGACCCAGGCCGGCATGCCGCTGCTGTTCGGCGCCGTCGGCGCGACCCTCGGCATGACCCCGGTGTTCTGGGCGATGGCCGCGGCCCTGCTGATCGGCGGCGGCGCGGTCAGCCGGCGCTGAGCGCGCAAAAAAAACGGGGCGCCTGGGCGCCCCGCCTTCTGCGATCCGAAAAAATTATTTCAGGTGCTTGTTGACCAGCTTGGTCATCTCGAACATCGACACCTGTTTCTTGCCGCCGAAAACGTCTTTCAGTTTCTCGTCGGCATTGATGTTGCGGCGGTTTTTGCTGTCCTGCAGGCCGTGCTTCTTGATGTAGGCCCAGATTTTCTTGGTGACTTCGGTGCGCGGCATCGCGCTGTTGCCGATCACCGCACCGAGCGCTGCGCTCGGTTGCATGGCCTTCATGAACGCGGCATTGGGTTTGCGTTTCGCTGCGGCTTTTTTCTTTTTAGCAGCGGGTTTCTTGGTAGCCTTTTTCTTTGCAGCCATCGAGTGTTCTCCCGTAATGTCCGGATAGGATCAGTTGGTCAGGTTGGTCAGGTTTGCCGTGATAGCGCACGGTGACGAGAGGATGCCGAGGGAAAACGCCTTTGTCAATCGTTTCCCAGAGGG
>JAEYXO010000020.1 GCA_023431245.1 Pseudomonadota bacterium
ATCACGCCGCCTTCTCCGCGGCTGCTGGCCGCGATCGCGCTGCAGATCCCGGACGGTCTGATCTGCGCCGGCACCGACGGCAACATCCTCGTCTGGAACGACGGTGCAGAGCGCATTTTCGGACACAGCGCTGCCGAAGCCGTCGGCCGCAGCCTCGACCTGATCATTCCCGAAGCCTTCAGGACTGCGCACCACGAAGGCTTCCGGCGCGCGATCGCGTCCGGACGCATGCGGCATGCGGCAGGCCGGGTGCTGACCACCCGGTCAATGCACAAAAACGGCGACCGGCTTTATGTCGACCTGAGTTTCGGACTGATCAGGGATGAAGCCGGCGCGGTCATCGGCGTGCTGGCCATCGCGCGCGACTGCACCGCGCGCGAGCTGTCTGCCAGGGCTGCCAGGAAATCATAAAATATCGTTTATAATCAATATTTTATAAAATACATTCAGACTGCTGCAGACTGCGCCGCCGTGACGATGATCTCGATTTTCCAGGACGGATCCGACAGCGCAGCCTGCACGGTGGCACGCGGCGGCGCCGTGCCCGGAACGACCCAGGCATCCCAGACCTCGTTCATCGCCGCAATGTCCTTGATGTCCGCCAGGAAAATCTGCGCGCGCAGCATATGCGCCTTGCTGCTGCCCGCTTCCGCAAGGCGCTGCTCGACCTGTGCCAGCACATCGGCCGTCTGGCTGCGGATATCCCTGGCCTCGCACTCCGGCACCATGCCCGCGAGATACACCACGCCGTTGAAAATCGCCGCTTCACTGTAACGCGCCGCGACATGCAGTCTCTGCATACCCATCAGTCATTCTCCGCAGGTTGAACACAACGTTGAAATGAAGTCATGCCGCCGGTCCCGGCCGGCCGCTGCCCTGCACGGCCGGTGCTTCGGCCCGCAGCAAGCGGATCAGCGCAAGCATCATCAGGATCAGCAGCAGCGTGAACGGCAGGGCCGCCACCAGCGAGGCCGTCTGCAGCGACGCCAGGCCGCCCGCCGCCAGCAGCACGGCGGCGACCACCGACATCATCGCGCCCCAGAACAGCTTCAGCGGCTGGCGCGGATCGGAATCACCGCCGGACACCATGCCGGCCAGGATGTAGGTTGCCGAGTCGGCCGAGGTCACCAGGAAGGTGAAGATCAGCAGGATCGACAGCACCGACAGCAGTTCGCCCAGCGGCAGCTGCCCGTAGAGCGTGAACAGCGCCAGCGCGACATCCCGGTCAACCACCGCAGCGATGCCGGCGGCATGTTTCAGGTCCTCGTGCAGCGCCATGCCGCCGAAGGTTGCAATCCAGACACAGGCGATTGCCGGCGGCACCACCAGCACGCCGACGATGAACTCGCGGATGGTGCGGCCGCGGGACACCCTCGCCACGAACGCGCCGACAAAAGGCGACCAGGCGATGGCCCAGGCCCAGTAGAAAATGGTCCAGTCGCGCACCCAGGTGCCGCCGCGATACGGTGTCAGGCGCAGGCTGTATTCAATGAAATGGCTCAGGTAGTCGCCCAGTCCCAGCGTGAAGGCGTTGAGCACGAACACCGTGGGACCGGCGGCGAACACGAACAGCAGCAGCGCCAGGCACAGGCCGAGATTGATGTTGCTCAGCCAGCGGATGCCGCGATGCAGCCCGGTCATCGATGACAGCATATAGGCCGCGAACATGACCGCAATGACCAGCAGCTGCAGTTTCAGCGAACCCGCCCATCCCGTCACCGACTGCAGGCCGCCGCTGATCTGCAGCACGCCGAGGCCGAGCGAGGTCGCGATGCCCATCACGGTCGCCACCACGGCCAGCACATCCACTGCTGTCCTGATGCCGCGCCGTTTACCGACGACCGGCTCGAGCGCCGTCGATACCAGGCCGTCGCGGCCCTTGCGGAACTGCATGAAGCCGATGCCGAGCCCCGCCAGCGCAAACACCGACCACTGGCTGACTCCCCAGTGGAAGAAGGCATATCCCATCGCCAGCCGCGCCGCCGGTGCCGACTGCGGCGCCATGTCCTGGAAGGGCGGCGTGAAAAAATGGCTCATCGGCTCGGCAACGCCCCAGAACACCAGGCCGGCACCGAATCCGGCGGAAAACAGCATCGCGATCCAGGTAAAAAAAGGAAACTCCGGACGGCTCCCCTCGGGGCCGAGGCGGATGGTGCCAAAACGGCTGATGGCAAGGCCGGAGAGGAACACAACGATGGCAAACACGGTCAGCAGGTAAAACCAGCCGAAATTTGTCGTGGTGAACAGCAGGAGTTTTTTGGCCAGCCGCTCGAACTCTTCCGGCAGCAGCGCGCCTGCCACCGCCAGCAGCAACACGATCACGGCCGAAATCACCATGACCGGACGCGTCAGACCGCCGTGTTGATTCCCTTGCATGTCATGTTCCCGATCCACAGCAGACATTCCGTATTACCCGCCGGGGACGGCACAGGTCAAGCACCCCGTGCATGTATCAGGGCGGCAGGATCAAAAATCCCCGGTATCGCACGAGAAAAACCGCGGCGGACTCAGCCCGCGAGGCCGGTGATGTTGACCACCGGAACCGGCTCGGCCACGCCCTTGAAATTCATGTCGCCCAGCGGTTCGGCCTTGACCAGTTCCTCGACGCGGGCATGGGTTTTCCCGTTGGTCAGTATCTGTCCGCCCTTCGCCTCGCCGCAAAGTCGCGCGGCGTGATTGGTCACCGAGCCGATGCAGGTGTAATCCCAGCGCCCCTCGAAGCCGATGGCGCCCAGCGTCGCGTAACCCTGCGCGATGCCGATACCGAGATCTAGGCTGAAACCGCGCTTCTGCCAGGCCTCGCGCAGGGGCACAAAGTCGCGCTGCATCGCCAGCGACATGCGCACCGCGTTGAGCAGCGGGAATTCCATTTTGATCGGGTCGTTGAAATAGATCATCATGCCGTCGCCGGTGAAGCAGTCCAGCGTGCCGCCTTCCGCCAGGATCAGCGGCCCCAGCGCGTTGTGGTATTCCGACAGGACCTCCATCACCTCCTCCGGCTCGGCCTTGTCGGTGAAGGCGGTGAAACCGCGCATGTCCAGGAACACGACGACCACCTCGCGGCGGTGGGCCTGCAGCATCTTCTCGCCTCCGGTGTCGAGGATGGCCCTGGCGATCTGCGGCGAAAAAAAGCGCTTCAGCATGCCCAGCCGGTCGAGTTCCGACAACTGCTGCTTCACCCGCTCCTCCAGCGTGCGGTTCAGTTCATGCAACTCGTCGCGCAGGCGTTTTTTCTCCAGGCTCGCGCTGACCCGTGCCGCCAGCAGAGTCGGATCAAAAGGTTTCGGCAGATGGTCCTCGGCCCCCAGCTTGATGCAGCGGATCACGCTTTCCTGGTCTTCGACGGCGGTGATCATGATCACCGGAATGTCCCGCAGCTGCGGATCCGACTTCATCCGCTCCAGGACCTCGTAACCGTTCATCTCCGGCATCATCACGTCGAGCATGACGA
>JAEYXO010000157.1 GCA_023431245.1 Pseudomonadota bacterium
GGCCGCCTTGAGCTGCTTCTGGTAGAGGAACTCGAGCACCGCCTTGCGCGCAGCGAGGTAGCGCGCATCGGTGGCGAGCGCAAGGCGGTCGCGCGGGCGCGCGAGCCTGACGTCGAGGATCTCGCCGATGGTTGCCGCCGGGCCGTTGGTCATCATCACCACGCGGTCGGACAGCAGCACTGCCTCGTCGACATCGTGCGTCACCATGACCACGGTGCTGCCGGTATTGGCGACGATGCGCAGCAGCTCGTCCTGCAGCCGCGCGCGGGTCAGCGCGTCGAGCGCACCGAAGGGTTCGTCCATCAGCAGTACCTTGGGTTCCATCGCCAGCGCGCGGGCGATGCCGACGCGCTGCTTCATGCCGCCGGAAAGTTCGTCCGGGCGCTTGGTCATCGCATGATCCATCTGCACCAGCTTCAGGTTGTGCATGACCCAATCCCGGATTTCCGCCTTGCTGCGCTTGCCCTGAGAGGTCTTTTTCACCGCAAGCTCGATGTTTTCGTAGGCAGTGAGCCAGGGCAGCAGCGAGTGGTTCTGGAACACCACGGCGCGGTCGGGGCCGGGCTGGTCGACCTCGCGGCCTTCGAGCAGCACGCCGCCGGAGGTGCAGCGGTAAAGGCCGGCGATGATGTTGAGCAGCGTCGACTTGCCGCAGCCGGAGTGGCCGATCAGCGAGACGAATTCGCCTTTTTCGACGCGCAGGTTGACGCCGGACAGGGCCTGGAACGGGCCCTGCCGGGTCTTGAAGGCCATCGAGACGAGGCTGAGTTCGAGGAAGGACTGGCTCATGCGATGCTCCCTGTGTGTTGCGTTGTTGTCTGTCGGAATCAGTTTCATGACCGTGCTCAGCTGACGCTGCTGCCGCGGGCGACCAGGCGGCCGATCCAGGAGACGATGCGGTCGAGCGCGAAGCCGACGAGGCCGACGTAGAACAGCGCGAGCACGATGTCGCTGATGCGCGAGGAGTTCCAGGCGTCCCAGATGAAGAAGCCGACGCCGACGCCGCCGATCAGCATTTCCGCGGCGACAATGGCGAGCCAGGACAGGCCGACGCCGATGCGCAGTCCGGAGAAGATGTACGGTGCCGCGGCCGGCATCATGATTTTCCAGAAGTACTCGACGCCGTTCAGCTGCACCACCCGTGCGACGTTGCGGTAGTCGTTGGGGATGTTGCGGATGCCGATCGAGGTGTTGATGATGATCGGCCACACTGCGGTGATGAAGATCACGAAGATTGCAGACGGGTTGCCGTCGCGGAAACCCGCCAGCGCGATCGGCAGCCAGGCCAGCGGCGGCACCGTGCGCAGTACCTGGAAGATCGGATCGAGGCCGCGCATCGCGATCGCGAACTGGCCGACCAGCACGCCCAGCGAAATGCCCACCACCACCGCGATCGAGTAGCCGTAGAGCACCCGCTTGAGGCTCGCCAGCAGCTGCCAGGCCATGCCGACGTCGTTGCCGCCGTTGTCGAAGAAGGGATCGAGGATCAGGTCCTTGGTGTCGGCGATGACCTTGCTCGGCGGCGGCAGCGCGGCGCCGGCCTGGCTCGACGCCAGCTCCCAGATGCCCAGCAGCAGGGCGACGGTGATCACCGGCGGCAGTATTTTCGCCGCGTAGTCATTGAGGGTGTCGAGCCAGGCGGGCCGGCGGTTGGCGGTTGGCGCAGGCGGCTCGGCAGCCGCCTGCGCCGGGGCCGCCGGCGTGCTGGTGGCGGCTGCAGCGACCGCCCCGAGGTCGGTCACGGCGTCGTCCTTGCGGGCGGGCGGCGTTTCCGCCGGGGCTGCTGCAAGCGTTGCGGTGGTGGTCATGTCGGGCTCCTGTCAGGTGGTCCGTTCGGCCGCGGCGGGTCAGGCCTTCATCGCCTTGATGGCGAGGCTGTTGAGGTAGGCGGCGGGATTCTTCGGGTCGAACACCTTGCCGTCGAAGAATTTCTCGGGGCCGCGCGAGGTCGAGGTCGGGATCTGGGCCTTCGGTATGCCGAGCTCGGCGGCGGCCTTGCGCCACAGGTCTTCGCGGTTGACCTTCTTGATCAGCGCCGCGGTGTCGGTCTTCTGCGACAGGTAGCCCCAGCGGATGTTCTCGGTGAGGAACCACAGGTCGTGGCTCTGGAAGGGGTAGGAGGCAAAATCGTTCCAGTAGCGCATCTGCTGCGGACTGTTCTTGACCACGCGGCCGGTGCCGTAGTCGAAGTCGCCGCGCATGCGGTCGGTGATGTCGGCGACCGGGGCATTGATCCAGCGGCGGCGCGAACAGATTTCTGCCACCTCGGCACGGTTTTTCGGTTCCTCGCAGTACATCTGCGCTTCCATCACCGCCTTCAGCAGCGCCATCGACGCGTTCGGATTCTTGTCGACGTAGGCGGCGCGCATCGCGAAGGCTTTTTCCGGATGGTTGTGCCAGAGCTCGCCGGTGGTCAGTGCGGTGTAGCCGATTTTCTGGTTGATCAGCTGGTGGTTCCAGGGTTCGCAGACGCAGAAGGTGTCCATGGTGCCGACTTTCATGTTGGCGACCATTTGCGCCGGCGGCACCACGATGGTGTTGATGTCGGTGTTGGGATCGATGCCGCCGGCAGCGAGCCAGTAGCGGATCCACATGTCATGGGTGCCGCCGGGGAAGGTCATCGCCGCGTTGATCGCCTTGCCGCTGGCTTTCTTGGCCATCAGCGCCGGCTTGAAGGGTTTTGTGTCGGTGCCGACCTTGAGGCTGGCGAATTCGTTGGATACGGAGATGCACTGGCCGGCGAGGTTCAGCCGCGCCAGGATGTACATGGGGGTCGGCACGTTGTTGGCGGTCATCGCGCCGGAGGAGATCAGGTAGGGCATCGGCGTCAGGATGTGCGCGCCGTCAATGCCGTTTTTCTCGGAGCCGAGCACGATGTTGTCGC
>JAEYXO010000177.1 GCA_023431245.1 Pseudomonadota bacterium
TACTTGAGCTGCGCCGAGGCCGAACGGTCGGCGAAATTGCTGAGCGTTTTGCCGACCCTTGCAGGCGTTGCCGATTCGAGAACCCTGGCCTTCATGAAGGTCACACCGGCCTGCGCGGTCAGCTTCGGCGTCAGATGGCCGGCCAGCCCGAATTCGACGCCCCTGACCCGGTTTTTCGCCGAATTGAAGGTGCCGGTGGCGGTATAGCCGTTGCCCTCCATCACATCGGACTTGGTCACCTCGAACACCGCCGCGGTCGCGAGCAGCTTGTCGTCGAAAATGTTCCATTTGGTGCCCAGTTCCAGTGAGCGGGATTTTTCGGGTTTCGCGCCGGCCACCTGGCCGTTGAGGATGATCACGCCGCCGTAGCCGCTGTTGGTACCCACGTCGGATTCCCCGCCGTTGATGTCGCTGGACGTGGCGTAACTCAGATACACCATGCCGGCCGGATTGATCTTGTAGCTGATGCCGGCATGGCCATCGACGAGGGTGCCGCTGTAGCCGTATGACGCCAGCGCACCGGCGTTGCTGCGGGTCAGCAGCGAGTAGTCGAAACGGTCGGCGCGCAGCCCGCCGAACAGGGTCCAGTGATTGGTCAGGTCAAAGGTATCCATGACATAGGCGGACACCGTCTTCACCTGCCAGTCCTGGTCCCAGGAGCCCTTGGTGATGTTGCGGTTCATCAGGGTGTTCAAGCCGTTCACCGGGACGCCGCCCGGACCCACCGTACACCAGGCGTTCAGGGCCACGCCGCCGCCGGTGATGCAGTTCTGCCCCGAATTGGCCACGTTGTACACGCCGTTGAGCACCTGGTGGTCGGTGTATTCCAGGCCAAAAATGAACTGGTGCAGCTGGCCGAACAGGCGGGTGTCCCAGTGCAGATTGGTCTGGTTGGCGAAATACTGCACTTCCTGCCAGCCCTGGTGGGTGCTGAGCGTGCCCGTGGCATAGACGCCGCCGGGATTGTTGACCCCTGTCGTCGCATCACGTGCTCCGGTTACCACGTAGCCGTTGTCGGATGTGCCGTAACGGGTTGCATTGGTCAGCCGCAGGTCGGGGGCGATCCTGAATTTGATGCGGCCGGTCACGGTATCCACGTCGGAATTCTGGAAGTCCTGCTGCTGCGCATAAACGGGCACGTTCTTCGCCGGCACGCGGTTCGGCAGCGCGCCGGTCAGGTAGCTGCCGAGGTCCGGATTGTCCCTGGCACGCAGGCCGTAGTAATCCAGAATGACGCTCAGGTCGTGGTTCACCTGGTACAGCCCGGACAGCGCCATGCCGGTACGCCTGCGGTCTGCCGGCGCCCGGTCCGGTATGTCTTCATTGCCGTACAGCGCATTCACGCGCAGCGCAAACTGCTCGCTCAGCACCTTGTTCGCGTCCCCCGTCAGCCGGACATGCCTGTCGGTGCCGAATGCGGTTGAGAGACGGGCGAAATCGTAATCCAGCGTCGCCGCCTTGGTGACCGCGTTGATCGCGCCGCCGGCAGTGCCGCGGCCGGCGAAACTGGAATTCGGTCCCTTCGAAATTTCCAGCTGCTCGATGGCAAAACTCTCGCGCGTGGTCATGCCGGGATCGCGCAGGCCATCGACAAAGACATCACTGCGCGCCTCCTGGCCGCGGATGATGTAGCGGTCACCGAAGGCATTGCCGTTCTCGCCGGTACCCAGCGTGATCCCCGGCTGCGCGCTGAGGATCTGGCGCAGGTCGGTCTTGCCGGAATCGTCAATCGCCGTCTTGGTGATGACCGTGATGTTCTGCGGCGTTTCAGCCAGCGGACGCTTGTGGCGTTCATCGCCGGAGGTCCTGGCCTTGTAGGGCACACCCGGCTCGGCATTGGGGTTGGGGTCTATGGCCGTCGCCTGCACTTTCACCGCAGGCAGTTCCTGCTCCTTGGGCGCCACGTTCACCTTTTCCTGCGCCATCAGGTGCAGCGGCATGAAAACGGCCAATGCGGCCGAAACACTCAGCGCGACACGGCTTTTGTTCAGCGCAGGCGTCGCGCCGGCCGATGTTTCAAAACGTACGGAACGGTTACTGCCGGAATCCTTGAACCAGGTCATGCCAACGTCTCCCTTTATTGTTGCTGGACAGTGGCTGGCTGGGATCAGGATCCTTAGCTTGCTATTTATTTCCCCTTTTAAATCAAATAATTAACTTAATCCATCAATTATTTAATGGGAATCATTCTCATATTCTAACAAGATTTCATGGCGCATGACAACGGCTGTGCGATGCAAATCGAGGAAAAAATCGCCGGCAGCGCCAGCCGGCATGAATACAACGCGGACCCGATGCAGGCGGGTCAAAACAGGGGCGGCCGGCCGCCGCATCAGAGCCGGGCAGGCAGGGCCTGCCCGTGGGGCATCAGGACCCGCCGCCCTCGCCCATCTGCGACTGCATGTAGTTCTGGATGCCGATCTTGCCGATCAGGTCGAGCTGGGTTTCGATCCAGTCGATGTGCTCTTCCTCGGACTCGAGGATGTCCTCGAACAGTTCGCGCGAGACGTAATCACCGGTTTCCTCGCAGCAGGCGATGGCCTCCTTCAGCATCGGATGACCGTGCATCTCCGCCTTGAGGTCGCACTCCAGGCATTCCTTGACGTTCTCGCCGATCATCAGCTTGTTCAGCTGCTGCAGATTGGGCAGGCCCTCGAGGAACAGGATGCGTTCGATCAGCCTGTCGGCGTGTTTCATCTCGTCGATCGATTCATGGTACTCGTGGTCGCCGAGTTTCTTCAGCCCCCAGTTCCTGAACATGCGCGCATGCAGGAAATACTGGTTGATCGCCGTCAGCTCGTTGGTCAGTATGCTGTTGAGATGGGTGATGACTTTTTTATCGCCTTTCATCGCGGCCTCCGGCATGAGTGATGATGAACGAGGCTAGCACAGGGATGCGACGCGACCAAGACTGGCCGCCGGGATGCAACCGGGTCCCAGTTGCGGATTTGCGAAGGCTGCAGCGCGGATGTTTCAGGCGGGTTGCAGCTGCGCGCCGAACGCACAATCGCGGCCCGATTCGCGCAGCAGGCATTGCGCTTCACCGGCGCATTGCCCGCAACCCGAGGCGACGCCCAGTTCACGCTGCAGGTCGCCCAGTGTGCGCGCACCGGCATCCACTGCGCTGCGGATGTCGCGCTCGTTGATGCCGTTGCAGACACAGATGTACATGGCGGGAGAACAATTCCTCGTTAATAGGAATCATTATCATTCAATCCCGCATCCCTCCGCAAGGGAGTTTATAAGTACTTGTTTTTATTTATTTTTTAATCGACGGCGCAGCCGGCCGTCGTCGCCTTCGGCGGCTGTGCGAAGGTGGCGATATCCACGCCGTTACGAATCGCAGTCATCTCGGCGAGGATCGCGACCGCAATTTCCGGTGGTGTCTTGCTGCCGATCTTGAGACCCACCGGGCCATGCAGGCGCGAAATCTCCGCCTGCGACAGGTCGAATTCCGCAAGCCGCTGGCGCCGCGCATCGTTGTTCTTCTTCGAACCGATGGCGCCGATGTAGAAGGCCGGCGACTTCAACGCCTCCAGCAGCGCCATGTCGTCGAGCTTGGGATCATGGGTCAGGGTCACCACTGCGCTGTGGCCATCGAGGTTCATTTCCGTGACCACGTCATCGGGCATGCCGCGTTTCAGTGCCACGCCGGGCACATCGAAGGTGGTGCTGTACTCCTCACGCGGATCGCAGATCGTGACCTGGTAGTCCAGCGCCTGCGCCATCTGCGCGAGATAGGTCGACAGCTGGCCGGCGCCGATGATCAGCAGCCGCCAGCGCGGGCCGTACACGGTCTGCAGCGTCGCACCGTCAAAAGACAGCTGGTCCTGCCATTTCGCCGGCCCGGTACTGGCCTGGCCGGTTTTCATGTCGAGCCGGCGCAGCACCAGTTCATGGCGCTCGATGCGCGCCAGCAGTTCCTTGAGGCCGCTGTGCGCGGTCAGCGGTTCCAGCACCAGTTCCAGAGTGCCGCCGCAAGGCAGGCCGAAACGCTGCGCCTCCTCCGCCGATACGCCGTACTTGGTGGTCACCGGCGAGTTCTCGGCGAGCCGCCCTTCCTTGACACGCAGGATCATGTCGTCCTCGACACAGCCGCCCGACACCGAACCGACGACCATGCCGTCGCCGCGGATCGCCGACAGTGCGCCGATCGGGCGCGGTGCCGAACCCCAGGTGCGGATGACGGTGGCCAACACGACGCGGTGGCCGGCGCCCACCCAGTCGCGGGCGGTGCGGATGACTTGCAGGTCGACACTGTCCATAAGCGATTCCCGATTCCTTGCATTCAATTCAGGGCGTTATTGTAGCGCGCCGCATGCGGTAACATCGGGCGCTGGAAACATGGAGAACCGCAACAATGGAAATGACCGGCGAACAGCTGATCGCCCTGCCCCAGCAGGCCACCTGGGATGCACTGA
>JAEYXO010000191.1 GCA_023431245.1 Pseudomonadota bacterium
TACGACGCCAGAGCACGCCGATGCCGCGTTATGTTGCACTGATCCCGGCCGCGGGCAGCGGTTCCCGGATGCTTGCGGAGTTGCCCAAGCAGTATGCGCCTCTGGCCGGCAGGCCGCTACTCCAGCACGCGGTGTCCACACTCTGCGCGCATCCGCTGATCAGCCAGGTGTTCGTCGTGCTGTCGCCGGGCGACCGCCATTTCGGAAACTGCGACTGGAGCGCCTGCGGCGAAAAACTGATTCCCCTCTACTGCGGCGGCGAGACCCGTGCGGCGAGCGTGTTCAACGGCCTGCTTGCGGCCAATGATGCGATCGACGGCAGGGACTGGGTGCTGGTGCACGATGCGGCGCGCCCCTGCCTGCGCGCCGCCGACATCGACCGCCTGGTTGCTGCGGTCGGGGACGGCGACGCCGGCGGACTGCTGGCGGTGCCGGTTGCGGACACGCTGAAGCGGGCCAACGCCGCGGGCGAGGTGCTGCAGACCGCGCCGCGGGAAAACCTGTGGCGTGCACAGACGCCGCAGATGTTCCGCTACCGCGTGCTGATCGAGGCGCTGCGCCGCGCCGACATCGCGGCGGTGACCGACGAGTCCAGTGCGGTGGAGCAGACCGGCGTGCGGCCGCGGCTGGTTCCCGGCAGCGAGGCGAACCTGAAGGTGACCTATCCGGAGGATCTGGCGCTGGCTGAACGGATCCTCGAGCGGCAGGGGGAGGGGTGATGCGGATCGGGCAGGGTTTTGACGTGCACGCGCTGGTCGAGGGGCGCCGGCTGGTGATGGGCGGCGTGACCATACCCTACGAGCGCGGCCTGGCGGGACATTCCGATGCCGACGTGCTGCTGCATGCGCTCTGCGATGCGCTGATCGGCGCTGCGGGGC
The DNA here is from genome assembly GCA_023431245.1 of Pseudomonadota bacterium. Lineage (GTDB taxonomy): Bacteria > Pseudomonadota > Gammaproteobacteria > Burkholderiales > SG8-41. The sequence goes on from JAEYXO010000191.1 coordinate 879, forward strand.
TGGGCGACATCGGCCGCCATTTTCCGGACACCGATCCGCGCTACAAGGGCATCGACAGCCGCGAACTGCTGCGCGCCGTGATGACACTGCTGCGCGGGCGGCAGTACGCGGTGGTCAACGTCGATGCCACGATCATTGCGCAGGCGCCGAAAATGGCACCGCACATTCCGGGAATGCAGGCGAATATCGCCGCCGATCTCGGCATTGCCGTGGCGGACGTCAACATCAAGGCCAAGACCGCGGAGAAACTGGGGTTTGTCGGCCGCGGGGAGGGGATCGTTGCCGAGGTCGTGACGCTGATCCGGCGCCATGCGGCGGACGGCGGCGGCTGAGCACGCGTTCGCCGGGCGGTGCGGGCAATGGCCGGGGCTATAATCGTTGACCGGCGGTTTCCCGGCGGAAATGCACAAAAAGGATCTTATGAGCGGCGCTGAATGGGCATCCGTGTTCAGGCGCACGGAAGCTGACCGTGCATCGCCCGACGTACTGGCCCTGCCGCACTGGGAGGATGCGCATTGGGGAGCGTTGCTGCAGTTCACCGAGCCGCGCCCCTTTCGCGCAAGTGAGGTGGTGATCCAGCGTGCCGCCGCGGATCGCACGCTGTACCTGGTGGCCGCCGGCTCGCTGGAGGTGGGCGTGACCCATGTCGACGGCGTCAGCATGACCTCGCTGGCACGGATCAGCGCCGGCAGCATCCTCGGCGAGCAGTCCTTTTTCGACGGCCAGCCGCGCTCGGCCAATGTCTGGGCCGTGACCGACGGGACCCTGCTGCTGCTGCCCTTCGAGGAATTTTCGCGTTTCGGCGATGCGGAGCCGGCGCTGGCCCGGGATTTCCTGTTCGCGATGGCCCGTGTGCTGTCGATCCGCCTGCGCAACACCTCGTTCCGGCTGCGCCGTTAGTCTTCCGCTGTTTTTTCCAGGGGCAGTTCGACTCGCGCGCGCAAGCCGCCGCCGTCGCGCGGCAGCAGCCGCACCGCGCCGCCGTGCAGCCGCGCGATGCGGTCGACGATGGCGAGTCCCAGTCCGGTGCCGCTGGTCGAACGCGCGCTGTCCATGCGGGTGAAGGGTTGCAGCATGCGCTGCGCGTCCGCGGCGGGGATGCCGGGGCCGCGGTCCTGCACTTCAAGGTACGCGCCCGACGAATCCCGCCCGGTGACGACGTCGGCACTGCCGCCGCCGTGGCGCAGGGCGTTGTCGATCAGATTGGCCAGCACGCGCTGCATTGCCTGCGCGCGCAGCGGCAGCGGCGGCAGCGGCGAGGGCATGAAACGCACGGTCTTGCCGCTGCGGGTGTAGCGTTCAATCACCGCCTGTGCCAGGGCGTTGAGGTCCGTGTTGCCGGCCACCGCCTCCGCATCCACGGGCCGTGCAAAATCGAGAAACTGGCCGATCGCGGCGTCGATGTCGCCGATGTCCTGGGCGACGCCGGCCTTGAGGTCGGCCGCACCGCGGTCATCGAGCATTTCCAGTGCCAGCCGGATTCTGGCCAGCGGCGTGCGCAGGTCATGTGACACGCCGGCGAGCAGCAGCGCCCGCTCCTCGTCCTGACGCCGCAGGTCGGCGGCCATCTGGTTGAAGGCGCGCGACAGCGTGCGGATTTCCGCAGGGCCGTCTTCACTGACTTGTGGCGGGGTTGCGCCGCGTCCGAGGACTTCCGCCGCGCGTGTCAGTTCGCGCAGTGGCCGGTTGATGCGTGCGACCACGAGGAAGGCGCCGATCACCGCCAGCGCGAGCACCAGCGCGCCCCAGCCGATCCAGCGCAGCGGCGCATTGCGTTCGATGCGCGAACGCGGCAGCGAAACCCAGAACTCCTCGTTGTCGATGCGGAAGCTGACCCACACCCCGGACGCTCCTTCGCGTTCGAGGGCAAGGCGTGTCTGCGGGCCGAGCTGTTCGCGCAGCCGCGCTTCCATGATGCGCAGGAAGGGACGGTCGGGCAGCGTGGGCACCGCCTCCGCGGGATCGCCGGCGTAGACCTGGATGCCCTCACGCTGCGCCAGTTCGTCGAGCAGGGCGAAACGCCGCTCCGGATCGGCCGTCACCAGGGCCGCCCGCGTCAGGTTGACCACGCTGACCACCTGCTGCGCGACCTGCAGCGCGCGCGGCTCGATCTCGGAGGCGCGGAATATCTGCAGCCAGGCAAGGTGGGCGACGACCAGCAGCGCGGCGATCAGCAATACGCTGCGCCACAGTAGCGTGCGCGGCCAGAGGGTCATTGCTGAAGGGCAGGTGATTGGTAAATGGTGAATGGTAATTGGCGGAGAGGGATTGCAGTCATTGTTTTACCATTCACCAATCACCATTTACCCATTACCGGTTTACTGGGCCTTGCCGTCAGGGATGAAGACGTAGCCAAATCCCCACACAGTCTGGATGAAGGCGGGCTTGGCCGAATCGGGTTCGATCAGCTTGCGCAGCCGCGATACCTGCACGTCGATCGAGCGGTCGAAGGCGCCGAATTCGCGGCCGCGCGCCATTTCCATCAGCTTGTCGCGCGACATCGGCGTGCGCGGATGTTCGGCGAGCACCTTCAGCAGCGCGAACTCACCTGTGGTGAGCGTGATCTCGGTGCCGGCTTTCGTCAGGCTGCGGGTGCCGAGGTTGAGGCGGAATTCTCCGAATTCGATGATTTCGGCGGCGCCTCCCGGGGCACCCGGCGGCGCCGGCGGCGGCTGCCGGCGCAGCACGGCCTGGATCCGCGCCACCAGTTCCCGCGGGTTGAAGGGTTTGGGCATGTAATCGTCGGCGCCGATTTCGAGGCCGACGATGCGGTCGACGTCATCGCCCTTGGCGGTAAGCATGATGATCGGCATCGTTTCGCCGCTGCCCCGGAGCCGCCGGCAGATCGACAGCCCGTCCTCGCCCGGCAGCATCAGGTCGAGGATCATCAGTTCGTAGCGTTCGCGGGCGAGCTGGCGGTTCATCTCCGCGGCGTCGGCGACGACGCGCACGGTGTACCCCTGTTCGGCGAGGTAGCGGTTCAGCAGGTCGCGCAGCCTGGCGTCGTCATCGACGACGAGGATCCGGGTTTTGGTCTGTGTCATGGCGCCATCGTACCCAGTTCGGAGCGTCCTAGCCATGCTTTTGAAACAAACTCTTACAATTCCGCGGGGCTGTTGCCGTGCCACGACGCCTGGCATCCTGTCTATATAGAAACAGCTGCTTGCACATTGAACCTGGATTGCAACACTCTGTTTACAGGGAAGGCCGAAGATGGCGGCATCGTGTGGGCAGCAGCTTGTACAATGACGGACAGCATGGCGGGGACAGCCGGTCCCGGTCTTGCGCAATTCGGATCGGAGCGTGGTGCATGAAAATCTGGCTGGCGGTTCTGGTGGCGAGCGCGGTGCTGCAGGCTGCTCCTGCAGACGCCGGCCCGTGGCGCGATCTGCGCGCTGCCCAGGGACAGCCCGATCGTTTTGACCGCGGCCAGCAGCGCCAGCGCAGTGACCGTCCGGAACGTTTCGAGCGCCAGGAACGCCCGCAGCGCCTGTCCGACGAGGAGCGCCGCGGCCTGCATCGTGACCTCGACAAGGCGCGCCGGGAAATCTACCGGCCCCGCCGCGAGCGCTGATCGCAGGCTCTTGATTTCCATGTGTTTTGCGCCCCGGGCACGGTCTGCGGGCTGTTTCCCGACTGCATTTGCGCGAGCATCGCGCAATCACGTCCATCGGTACCCGGGCCATAATTTATAACTATTTGATTTTATTGATAAATATTTTTAAGGCTGGCGCCGGGCCGGGACGAGCCTCGCTTTTCAGTGGGGGCGAACGCTAGAATGACAGCCGGAACCGAAGCGGCGGCATGTCCGCGACAACCGAAATTTCCGCGGTCCGCCAAGTACTTACAATACGAAGGGATCAGCCACCATGCTGGCAACGCGCATAAGACAAAAAGATGGCGTGTTCTATTTTGCAAGTTATCCGGCAAAGGAGGTGCTGGAGCGGGTCCGGTTCATCAGCCGTTTTTATGGCGAAGGTGAGCAGATTGCGCCGCAAAGCCTCCCCCAGCATGACGAAATCGCCCAGTTCATCGCGCGTGTCGAAAGCACCGACGAGGCTTTCCAGCGCCAGATGTCGAAATCGAAAGTGCGCCAGCTGCGCAATTTCTACGAAATGGCGGTCAGCCAGCCGCCGATCCCAGGCACCGTGCTGCTGTTCACGTCCGACGAGCTGCGTTTCACCGCGCTGCCCGGACAGGACACGGTGGGGCACCTCGCCGAACCGTCATCCAAGTACCTGATCATCGACGGTCAGCACCGACTTGCCGCGCTGAAGTTCTACCTGATGGAGCATCCGGCGGAGGCTTCGTCGATCAACGTGCCCTGCGTGATTTTCGACGGCCGCAGCGAGGATTTCGCGGCCGAGATGTTCGTCATCATCAATTCGACGCCGACGCGCATCAACAAGAGCCACCTGGTCGACCTCTACGAACGCGTGTCCTGGGCCGATCCCGACAAGCGCTTTGCCGCGCGTCTGGTCGAGGACCTCTACAGCGAGGATGACAGTCCGCTGCAGTACCGCATCAACCGCCTCGGCGGGCGCAGCCAGAAGGACAAGTGGATCCTCCAGGCCGAGCTGTTCAACGAACTGCACCGCTGGGTCAGCGGCGACTGGCGCAAGATCAGCCGCAACAGCAACCTCTACCGCGAAAGCGAGCGCTACTACGAAATCATCCGCGATTTCCTGAAGGCGGCGCAGAGGGTCTGGGGTGAGGCCTGGGGCGGCGAGGCCTGGCAGGTCACCAAGCCGGTGACGCTGAAGGCGATGATACGGGTGTGCGCGGATCTTGCGCGCGCGGACGCGGAGCCGGCGCAGGGCCGGCAGAAACGCTGGGAGGAGAAGCTGTCGCCCTGGGCCGCGCAGAAGGCCCAGTTCAAGGGCGACGGGTTTTACGAACGTTTCCCGGCGAAAGGCCAGACCGAGAGGGTGGCGCGCATCCACCGCGATCTCGCGCGCTGGGCCGGCATCGAGATCAAGGCCAAGGCGCGCGCCAAGGCCTGACCCCGCAGGCGGTTACTTGACCGCCTGCACCATGATTTCCACAAGCGTGTCCGGCGAGCCGAGCCGGGCCTCGACGCAGGCGCGTGCCGGCAGGTTCTGCTGATCGGCCCAGGCCGCCCAGGCCTCGTCCATTTCCGGCTTCGCGCGCATGTCGGTGATCCAGATCGTCGCCGACAGCAGCTTTGATTTGTCGGTGCCGGCGGTTTTCAGCAGGGCATCGATCTTGGCAAGGATCTCCGCAGTCTGGGCGCGCATGCCCTTGCTGCGATCGTCGGCGGTGATGCCGGCGAGAAAGACCATGTTGCCGCAGACCACGGCGCGGGACAGACGCTTGTCACTGTTGAATCGCTGGATGTTGCTCATGTCATTACTCCTGGATGGTGCGAGTTGTACAACTGTGCCCGGCACGAGGTCGGGCACAGACCTGCGGAAACGGTCAAATGTGGCCGATGGTCAGCAACCGGCCGAGGAAAAAGATGCCGGTGGCGATGAAGGCGAAAAGAATGAAATCGGGGATCTTGCTGTCGCGCTTGTTGCCGACCTGCGCGCCGCGCAGCGCCTTGACCACGAAAATCGCGGCGATGATCAGGATCACCACCATTGCCGGCGCCTCGTACTGCGCGCTCCACAACGCGCCCAGTCCCTTCGACAGCAGGCCGTTCTCGCGGAACAGGTGATAGGCGGTGCCGCCTATGCCCAGCATGATCAGCGCGCCGACCAGCAGTGAACCCAGTGTGGTGAGCAGTGATTTCATGGGGTGCGAAAGCTCCGGTTGTTTTTCTCGCCTGTCGCGGCGGTGACCGGAGTATAACGCAGGCCACCCGCCGCGGTCGGCTACAATCACCGGATGCGGCGTGCGGACGACTCATGAACATACTGGCCCTGGATGCATCGACGGAACATTGCAGTGCCGCGCTGTGGCGAGACGGCGCGGTTTTCGAGCGTTCGGCCCGCGCAGGGCAGGCCCATTCCGAAATGCTGATTGCGATGGCCGATGCGGTGATGGCCGAGGCCGGCACCGCGCTGCCCGGCGTGTCCGGCATTGCCTTCGGCGCGGGGCCGGGCTCGTTCACGGGCCTGCGCGTGGCCTGTGCGGTGGCGCAGGGCCTGGCGTTTCCCGGCGACATTCCGCTGACCGGCATTGGCACGCTGCAGGCCCTGGCGGCCGGCAGCGGTGCCGATGCGGCGGTCTGCTGCCTCGATGCGCGCATGGGCGAGGTTTATCACGCGGCTTACCGGCGCAATGGTGATGCCTGGACCGAGGTGTCCGCGCCGCGGGTATGCGCGCCCGCGGCGGTGCCGGAACTGCCGCCGGGGCGGTGGACCGCCTGCGGCAGCGGGTTTGCCGTGTATGGCGACCTGCTGCGGCAGCGTTACGGGGCGCAACTGGATGCCGTGAGGGATGGTCTGGTGCCGCAGGCCCGCGACATTGCGCGGCTGGCGGCGCCGGTATTTGCCGCGGGCGGCGGCATTCGCGCCGATGACGCGGCACCGCTCTATATTCGCGATCGCGTCGCCCTGAAGACCAGCGAACGATGAGCGCGCGGCCTGAAGCCATCCGCCGTTTCCGGCCCATGACCGCGGCGGATCTCGACGAGGTTGAGGCCATCGAGCGCGCCGTCTACACCCATCCCTGGACCCGCGGCAATTTCACCGATTCGCTCGATTCCGGCTACCACTGCTGGATACTTGAGGGCCGCGGCGGCATTGCCGCTTACTGCGTGGTGATGATCGCCGCCGGCGAGGCGCATCTGCTGAACCTGAGCGTTGCGGCGGCGCTGCAGCGGCGCGGACTGGGCAGCGAACTGCTCGAATTCGTCATCGGGCTGGCGCGCGAACACGGCGCGGCGACGCTGTATCTGGAAGTGCGTGCGTCCAATGTGGCCGGCCGCGGGCTGTACGCGCGCCACGGCTTCGCCGAGATCGGCATGCGCCGGGATTACTACCCGCATGCCACCGGTCGCGAGGATGCGGTGACCATGGAGAGGAAACTGGGATGACCCGCCCGGCCCCGTCACGGCGCGATGAAATGCTGCGTGAAATGGGCATCCACCCGCGCTGGCGTCTGCGCGGTGCGGCGCCCGCGGCCGGAACGGAGATGGCCGCTGCACCTGCGGCCGGCGCAGTGCCCGAAGCGCCGGTGCCCACGCCCGCTGCAGTGTCCGGCCCCGGCTGGGAGGAACTGAAGGCTCGTGTCGCCTCCTGCACGGCCTGCGGCCTGCACGCGAAGCGCAACAAGACGGTGTTCGGCGTCGGTGACGAGCAGGCGGACTGGTTGTTCGTCGGCGAGGGGCCGGGCGCGGACGAGGATGCGCAGGGCGAGCCCTTCGTCGGCCAGGCCGGGAAACTACTCGACAACATGCTGGCCGCGATTGATCTGCGCCGCGGCGCCAACGTCTACATTGCGAACATCGTCAAGTGCCGTCCGCCGGGCAACCGTAACCCGGAACCGGAGGAGGCGCAGGCCTGTTCTTCGCACCTGCAGCGGCAGATCGAACTGCTGCGACCGAAACTGATCGTCGCCCTGGGCAAGGTGGCCGCGGTGAACCTGCTTGGCCGCGATGCCAGCATTGCCGCGCTGCGCGGGCAGGTCCACGAGCATCGCGGCATACCGCTGATCGTGACCTACCATCCGGCGTACCTGCTGCGCACCCTGAACGACAAGGCCAAGGCCTGGCAGGACCTGCGTTTTGCGGTGGACACCATGAACGGATTGCAGGCCGCCGCTCGGGCGGGCGCGGTCTGATCCAATTTGGTTGCCGCAAGACTGCGGCATAAGCCGGAATTTTGCGGTAAAGTGCCCGCGCAACCGGAACAGGCAAGCGCATCACAATAGCGCCCGGCCGGTGCATAGTCGGGAGGAGTTCTTTGGCATCACGGCATCCGCAAGGCTTGCACGGTGAATCCGCTGGCGCGGAGCGTCATGCATGATTGTTGAAGCGATCGGTTCCGGTCTTGCCGCGCTGCTGACGCCCCAGGCGCTGCTGTTCCTGTTCATCGGCGTGATCTACGGCCTGGTCATCGGCATCCTGCCCGGCCTCGGCGGCGTCGTCGCGATGGCGCTGCTGCTGCCTTTCACCTACGGTTTCGAGACCGCCGCAACCCTGGCGCTGCTGCTCGGCGCGCACATTGCGACCATCTGGGGCGATTCGGTGACCAGCATCCTGTTCAGCGTGCCGGGTTCGGCAAAGGGCTTGGCGCTGTGCTTCGACGGCTACCCGATGACCAAGCAGGGGCAGGCCAAGCGCGCGCTGGCGGCCTCGGCGACGGGCGCGCTGATGGGCGGCATCATCGGCGCGATTTTCCTCGCGCTGTGCATTCCGCTGATCCGCCCGGTGATCCTTGCGCTGGGCCCCAGCGAATACCTGATGATGGCGCTGTGGGGGCTGACGGTGATCGCCACCTTCAGCGAGGGTTCGCTGATGAAGGGGCTCACCGCCAGCGTGCTCGGCGTGCTGGTGGCCTTCATCGGCATGGACGTGGTGACGGCAACACCGCGCTTCACCTTCGGCAGCGAATTCCTGATGGACGGCATTTCCTTTCCGGTCGCGATGATCGGGCTGTTTGCGGTGTCGGAAATGATGAAGATGTCGATACGCGGCACGCCCATCATCGACCGCTCTCTGGTGCGCGAGGACAGCACGGTGTGGCAGGGCATTTGCGATGCCGTGGGCCACTGGTGGCTGGTGATCCGCTCGAGCCTGCTCGGTCTGTGGATCGGCGTGCTGCCCGGCGTCGGTGCCAGCGTCGCCGGACTTGCCGCCTACGCGCAGGCCGCGCAGACGTCGAAGACGCCGGAGCGCTTCGGCAAGGGTGCAGTCGAGGGCGTCATCGCGCCGGATGCGACGATGGGTGCCAACGAGGGCGGCGGACTGATGCCGACCCTCGCTTTCGGCATCCCCGGTGGCGAGAGCATGGCGATCCTGCTGGTCGCCTTCATCGGACTCGGCGTGGTGCCGGGGCCCGAGATGCTGACCAAGAACCTCGACCTCGTCTTCAGCATGGTATGGATCATCGTGCTCGCCAACATCGCGGTCACCGTGATCGGTCTCGGCATCACGCCCTGGCTGGCGCGGCTGCCTTCGCTGCAGGCCAACCTGATGGTGCCGATCGTGCTGTCGGTGTGTTTTGTCGGCGCCTATGCCACTCGCGGTCGCATCGAGGATGTCGTGGTCGCGGCGGTATTCGGCGTGGTCGGCTACCTGATGGACAAGTACCGCTACTCGCGCGCCAATTTCGTCATCGGCATGGTGCTGGCGGTGATGATCGAGCGCAACCTGCACATCTCGCTGAATCTCTACGGCAACGATTTCCTGCTTGACCGGCCGATCGCGCTGGCGATGCTGCTGTTCGTCGTATTCACGGCCGCGCTGCCGTTCCTGCGTTCGTGGCGGCGCAGGCGTGCGGCGGGAGGGGGCGCATGACGCGCAGGACGCAGGAAAACGTGATTTCGGTCCTGCTGCTGGCGGTGTTCGGCGGCGTGTTGTGGCTGTGCCAGGATTTCGGGCCGCGCGCGCGGCTGATCCCGCAACCGCTGGCGGTATTCGGCATCGCGCTGACGCTGATCCAGCTGGTCTGGCACAACATGGGACGCGATACTGCACCGGCGATGGAAATGATCAGTGTTGATCCCGGCGCGATTCCCGGGGAGGGTGAGGGCCGCCCCCGCGAGGAACGCACCCAGGAGCAGCTCGGGCGCTGGGGCGAGGCCGGGGCTTTCTGCATCGTCGCGCTTCTGCTGGGGCTGGTGTTCACGGCGGGCATTTTTCCCGCGGTGTTCCTGTTCACGGCGGGTTATCTGATCCTGTCAGGGTATTGCACGCCCCTTCGCGGCCTGACGTATTCCGTGGTGATGACCCTCGCCATTTACCTGCTGTTCGTGTGGGGGCTCGAAATGCAGCCCTACCATGGCCTGCTGGGTGCCTGGTTCGGCTGAAATGAATCCGTATATTGATTGCCGTGCAACCATCACAAGGAGGAGAACATGAAAAACAATCGCAGAAAGCTGTTGATCGCCGGCGCGATGGCGCCGGCGCTGCTGTCGCTGCCGGGCCGGGCGCTTGCGCAGGCGTCCGACTATTACAAGGGCAAGCTGGTGATCGTCAATATTGCCGGCAGCGCGGCGGGGGGGCATACGCGCTTTGCGCGGATGCTGGCACCCTATCTCGAAAAATACCTCGGCGCGAAGGAGCTGCGCCTCGTCAACATGCCGGGCGGTGGCGGCCTCAAGGCGGCAAACCACATCTGGCGGCTGAAACCGGGGGCCAACGAGGTCTACTTCGGCAATGTCTCGACCCTGTTGCTGGCCAACATGGCAGGCAGCCCCGGTGCCACCTTCGATCCGACCAAGTTCATGTTCCTCGGCCGTGCGACCAGTGAGCCGCGGGTGCTCACTGTCGGCGGCAAATCCGCGATCCGTTCGGTTGCCGACATCCAGAAACTGAAACGGCCCTTCGTGTTCCCTTCACAGGGCACCGACGAGGATTTCTACACCATGGCCGTCTTGTCCGATGCACTCGGCTTCCAGTTGAAGGCGGTGACCGGTTACGAGGGCAATGCCGACACCTCCCTGGCAGTGATCAAGGGCGACGGTGATGGCCACATCACCGGCTGGAGCGAATCGCTGGGCGCGATCCGTTCCGGCGACAAGTATCCGGTGATGATGGTGACCTCGCAGCCGTCCCCCGACTATCCCAAGATTCCCGTGGTCACCCAAATCGCGCCGGCGGCCAAGAAGAGCGTGGTGCAGGCGATGGCGACCATCCTCGAGACGCACCGCAGCTACATCGGCCCGCCCACCATGGATCCGGCCGCGGTGTCGGCTTTCCGTGCCGCCGTGAATGCGGCGATGAAGGATCCTGCACTGCAGGCCGAATCCACCAAGGGCGAGCGCCTGCTCTCACCGATGGATGGAACAGTGCAGCAGAAGGCGATGGTGGAACTGGCGCGCAGCAGCGCCGCGCTGTCGCCCATTCTCAAGGCCGCGGTGAAGGCGATCCAGTAAT